>CADBOH010000067.1 GCA_902796285.1 uncultured Eubacteriales bacterium
ATATTTTCGCTAAGCAACGTAAAAGCCCTTGCACTCTCGATAGATTGCACTCTGCCGCCTAGTGAACACGATGTGCCTATTGCATCATCTTCCGGTATTACGCCCAGCAGAGGTAAATTTAAAGCCCTTACGATGCTTTCAATGGTCATCAAATCACCATTGAGAAGCAAATCCCCTCTCATCCTATTTATAACCAATCCTTTATATTCAATGTTATACTCATTTAAAAGCCCAATTATTTTATCTGCATCGCGTATGGAAGAGAGATGAGGGGTTACAACAATTATCGCCTCATTTGCTGGAAAAACTGCTCTGTGAAAGCCTTCCTCAACGCCGGCCGGGCAATCAATCAATATATAATCAAAACTGCTGTCAAGTTGATTTATAACAGATTTTATGTGCTCCCCTTGGATATTAATTTTATTATACGATTGCACCGAAGGAAGTATATAAAGTGAGGATGTTGTTTTGTCTTGAACAAGTGCCTGCCTTGGCCTGCACCTACCCATAAGCACATCGGTAATATCAAAAACAACTTGATTTTCAACTCCCATAACAACATCAAGATTGTTGAGTCCAATATCGGTGTCAACAAGCACTACTCTAAAACCAAGTTTTGCAAGATATAGGCCTAAATTTGCACAAACAGTTGTTTTACCAACGCCACCCTTGCCACTTGTTAAAACTATTTTTCTTGCCATTTTTGCTCCTTAATGCAATTTTACCAAATAACGCTGGATATAAAAAGAGAAGAAATGTCGATTTCTTCTCTTTTTTGTCATCTTTTGTTCAATAGAAACTTGCTCAAATTGATGATTATGTATTTTCATATATTTTTTGAAGTAGGTCTGCATTTTCAAGAAGTTTGCCTGCACCCAAGATAGAAACGTTTTCACCATCTTCAACAATTTTGAAAGGATATCTTAAATGATTTTTTAAATAACTTTCAAATCCACTTATTTGACTCATTCCACCAGCAAATAGAACACCGGTATTTATTATATCAGCAGAAATTTCAGGAGGAAGTGATGTGACTGTAACATCAATCGTTCTAATAATCTCTTCATAAAATGGTTCTAACACAGGAAGAAGGTCATTTGATGTAATGATATAAGAGCAAGGCACCTTGCTTTCAAGATCAACACCTGTTACTTCCATATTTAAAGTATCATTTGGATACAAACTCCCAACTTCATTTTTCAGCTTTTCGCATGTACCAAGTCCAACAACAATCCCATGATTATATGCGATTGTGTTTGCAATAGCAACATCGACAGCACGTCCACCAAGGCCAAGTGTTGCACCTTTTACGATTGAGTTCATGTTTATAACCGCAATATCAGTGTTTGCGCCGCCTATATTTACCATCATGTTAGTTTTTGTTGAACTGATGTTTCTTCCAGCACCAATACAAGAACAAACGATTGTTGGAATAAGCATAACATCTTTGAAACCAATTTCATGCATGAGTAATAAAAACTCACTCTTATCCTTTTCCTCAAGCCCCACGTTAGTTAAAACAACACAAGAGTCCCTATTCTTTTTAAATTCAAGTTTACCAAAGAAGTATTCAAGCAATGTTTTTAAATAAGCGTAGTTATTTATTTTGCCATTTGAAATTGGGCTAAAAACCTCTATGGAATCATTTGTTTTTCCCATCATATCTTTGGCTTCCTGGCCAAGTCCAACGATTTTGTATCCTTGTGGCGATGGCTCTGCCGAAACAAGAGTTGGCTCGCATAGTGCAAACCCTTCCTCTCTCACATAAATTTTTGTGTATGAACCACCAATTTCAATTGCGTACTTAAATCTATTCATTTGTCCTTTCCTTTTATTTTTAAACAGTAACATTTACCATTGAAACGTTAGTGCCAAATAATCTTTCTGTTTCGTATGTTACTACCATACTATCCCCCTCATTTAAGCCAATAAGAAGGTAAAGCAAGTCATTTCTATCATTTATCTTATGTTCAACTCCATCTGCTGTTTTAATTGAAGTTATTATCGCTCCTGTACGAACATTTATTAGTTGATTATATGTGTTAGAATTAGTTAATATTTCATAACCATCCCCCTCAAAATCAAAGTAAATTGAATATGTATTAGCATAAAAAGTACCATTTACAAAAAAGTATGATGAGTGATTTTCTTCCTTAAATGCTTTTGCGTATGCAGCTTCAGTTTCATCAATGCCCGCTATACCAAGAGTAGAGGCTGTGTAAATTTTGTAATTTGTTGATGACTCATGATTTGCTATAACTTTGTCAATCACTTTGA
>CADBOH010000068.1 GCA_902796285.1 uncultured Eubacteriales bacterium
CAACTGCCTCTTTAAAAAATAAAAACAAATATACAAGATGTGCTAATACAAGAAAATTGAACTATCCAAGAAGAAAAACAAGACTTCGCATGTTAAACAACAATAGTAAGCCAGAAGAAGTTGAAAATAAAACTGAAACGGAAGAAAGACCAGAAAAATCAATAGATGAAACAAAAGAAAAAACAAAAAGAAAAACAGAAGAAAAAACATAAATAAAAGAGGATTAATCCTTGCTTAAAAATCCACAAAAAAAGCAGCGCTTAAATGCTGCTTTTTAATTTAAAACTGAACTGTAAGATTGCCAGATGCAAATCCGTAAGCAATTAAAAATATTACAAATAGGTAGAAGAAAAGTGCACAAATTGTGTTTATTCTTTGCCATGGGTTGCCAACCTTAATCCCCTGCAATCCGCTGTTTGAAGTAAATGCAACTGCCATTGAGTAAGTCAGCAAAATCAAAAGTAACCAATCGGTCATGATATGCCCAACAACATTTGCCTTTTGAAGTGCATAAAGTATTAAGCTGACGAGCCCCACCACACAACCGAGTATGCCAATTGCTCTTGAAATCATCAACTTTCTTCTTAAATATTTACCAAATCCCTCTACGCTATATGGTTCCATTTCATTCCTCTTAAATACATTTTAAATAAAAGGGCAAGCAAAGTCAAACAAATTAAAAGTCTGGAATAAAATTTTTGTTTGCACTTTCATAATCTTGAAAATATCCATCATTGAGCCCTATTTTTTCAGCATAATCTAAAACGATCTTATATTCGAGCGGATAAATTTTTCTCGAAAAAGTTTTGCCAACAGGGGTAAACTGACTCATGATGCTGCATAATGGCTCTTTTATTTGCTGCTTAATAGTTTGCAGGATTTTCATACTATCTTTTGCTTGTCCAGGCAAAACTAAGTGTCTTATAAGCAGCCCGCTTGTCAATATGTCATCATTAAAAACATTGTTTGGCTTTTTTTCTCTCATTTTTTTTATCGCTTTAAGGGCAACTTCATAATAATCCTCAGCAAGCGAGAGTTTTGCTGATAATTCACTTGAAAAGTATTTAAAGTCAGGCAAGAAAACATCTACAAACTCACTCACCTTTTCAATCATCTGCTCACTCTCATAGCCGCTGCTATTCCACACGATTGGCACTGGGCTTTTAAAGTCGCAAAGCGCTTCATATAAAAGCGATGAGAAGTGGGTTGGAGTTATTAAATCTATTGAAGAATACTTTGTTAAATCATATTTTTTAAGTAATTCTCTAAATTGCTCGGGCGAATAACAGTCTCCTTTCCCTTTATGAGAAATCTCAATATTTTGACAAAACTCACATCTCAAATTGCAGCCAGAAAAAAATATGGCAAGCGCTCCCTTAGTACCACTTATACATGGCTCTTCCCACATAAAATTTTCAATAATCTTTGACACGCGGATTTTGTTTCCCTCTCGGCAGAAGCCTTTGCTCTTTTCTCTATCCACTCCGCACATCCTAGGACAATCATAACAAATCATGTTTACATTATACAAAGTTTATTAAAAAAAATCAATTCTTGCGAACTGATTAATTTATTTGAATTATTGTTATGCCTGGATTTGCCTTGTTTAAATCTTCATCGTTATATATTGACTTATCACTCTGTAAAATATTTAATGTTTTTTTGTTGAAAATATCCCACTCATCTCCGCCAAAAAAGTCTTTAATAAATCCAGATTTCTTCCAAATGCGAAGTTGTCTTCTAACGGCAATCAATATCGCGCCACCCCTGCCGTGTGAACCGTAACCATGTAAAACTTTTATAGCAACATCGCCCGATTTTTTTGCACCTTCCACTTCTATTTCTAAAACCGCAAGGGCATATTCAACACTCGCACCATTTTCCTTTAAATTTAAACATTTCATAGATATCTATCCCATAAATAGATATCACATTTTGGCCGATTTGTAAAGTCTTTTAGCCTTCCATTATCATTTTGTCGGCAATCAAGGCTATAAGCTCACCATTTGTAGGTTTTTCATTGCTTGAATAAATTTTTAAACCAAAAAGCGAATTGATGTTTTCAATCTTGCCCCTATTCCAAGCAACCTCAATAGCATGTCTCATGCCTCTTTCAACCTTTGACGAACTTGTTTCAAACTTTTCAGCAATAGTTGGATACAATCTTTTTGTTATGCTGCCAATAATCTCTGGTTCTTCAACAGCAAGTTTGACAGCCTCTCTTAAAAATTGATATCCTTTGATATGAGCAGGTATGCCGATGCTTATAAATATATTTGAAATTTTTTCGTCTAACTGTTTGTCAATTCTGTTATCCTCGTCATCAGTTTTTTCTTTTAAAACATCATGTATGCGCTCTTGCAAGTTTTGAGGCATAACAGGCTTTACCATAAAGTAACTTGCACCCTCTTTCATGGCTTTTGAAATAAATCCACTATGTGAAAGATGAGAAACAAAAATCACTTTTGGCAATTTCTCACCCATATCGCCTTTTAAGTTTTCAAGCACCTTAAATCCATCCATGCCAGATAACATAACTTCCATCACAAGAAGATCGGGATTTAGCGCTTCAACTTGCTTAACCACCTCTTCTCCTTGAGAACTTTTCCCAACAAGGTCAAACTCTTCGCTGCTACTAAAGTAGCTGGCTATTTCTTCTTCTGTGTCTGCTATGTAAAGCCTTATTTTTTCTTTTTTGCCGTCCATAATTATACACTCCTTTTGTTTTTATTTTTCGATCTTGTTTCGCTAAGACATATTAAAGATAGCACATTTAAGACAAGATGTGATATAAATTGAACTGCGAATTTTGTCTAAAAAAGTCTAAAATTATAGATTTGTGTCATATCGGTTTTTGTCGCATCTTGACAGAGGCCTTTTTTATAAAAAAGATGAAAGAAAATTTTCTTTCATCTTCTTTTTTAGTCATCTATTGCAGATATCTTTTTGATAAGATCTTCAAGCTCTTTGTTGATTGCTGACATCTCGGCTTGGCTTAGCCCTTTCTTTTTGCCATCTTCAACTTGTTTTTTAAGCTCTTCATATCTTTTTAAAAGCTTT
This sequence comes from uncultured Eubacteriales bacterium, assembly GCA_902796285.1. Lineage (GTDB taxonomy): Bacteria > Bacillota > Clostridia > Christensenellales > UBA1242 > Caccovivens. The sequence continues at coordinate 3,061 of CADBOH010000068.1, forward strand.
TCTTTTTGATTTGCTTTATCATCACTATATGATGCATTTAAGGCTTCATCAATTTTTTTGTTGGCATCAATTTGAGAATCTTTCATCTGCTGATTGATTTGGTTGATTGCATTGTTGTATTCTTCAACTCCAACCTCTTGTTTTTTTTCGTCCTTTCTAGGTCTACCAGGTTTTCTTTTTGGGGCTTCTTCTTTAACCTCTCTTGTTTTATCAACAATTTTTCTTGGACGACCACGCTTTTTTCTTGCCTTAGGCTCTCCTTTTTCTTCCTCGGTTTTTCTTGGTCTACCAGGTTTTTTTGCGGGAGCCTTTGGTGCTTCTTCTGCGGCAGGTTCTTTTCTTGGACGACCACGCTTGCCTGGCTCTTTTTTAACAGGCTCTTCGCTCACTTCTTTTCTAGGTCTTCCTCTGCCACGTTTTACTTCCTGAGGTTCTTCCACTGTTGGTTCTTCTTGAATTTCCTCTGTTTGTTGTTGCGTGTCCTCTTCATCTGGAATATATGGCTCTACCACAGGTCCAACGGGTTCTTCTCCCTCTTCGTCTGGGTTGTATGGTTCTACAATTGGTCCAGAGGCAACTTTGTTTTCAAATACCGCCTCTTTGTCATCTGAAACATATGCACCAAATTGATTGATTTGTTCTTGTTTTATTTGTTCTTGCTCTTTTAGGGCAATTTCCTCAGGAGTTTCATCTTGAGCAACGAGTTCACCGTTCATATTGTAAACTTTGCCATCAACATCATGGAACAATCCTTCTGCATCATGGTATGAGCCATCAGCATAAATGTAATTGCCTTTTTCATCGTAATGCCCATCAACATCTTCTTGAGGCACTTCTCCGTTTTCGGCAAGAAGCGCTCTTAAAGTCTCTTTTTGACTTTCGAGCATCGCTCTAAGATTATCATTTTCATCTTTTAATCTTTTGTTTTGTGTTTGAATATTGATAAGTTCTTCTTCGGTTTTATCTGCTTCATTCTTTAAAGCATCTTTTTCACTTTTAATTTGCTTTTCCGCAATATTATATGCGCTTTTCATAACCTTGGCAAAGAAAGATTGATACTCACTCTTCATGCCCTTGATTGCTTCATCTTGCCCATCATTAATAAGAGCGCTGAGCCTTTCAATTTCCTCTTCAAGTTCTTGCTTTGCTGTGTTGTATCTTGCTTCCTCTTTGTCATAGTCTTTTTGAAGACTTGCTTGTTTTGCAACTTCCTTCTCTTGTTGTGTTCTCAAAAGTCCAACTTCAACTCTACTTGAAGTAGCGGCTTGTTGCTCAATAAGTTTTGCAATATTTTCCTTTGTTGCTTGGATTTTTCTTTGAAGATCCATTTGAACTGTTTCATAGTTTCTTCTAAGAGCATCTTTTTGAGAGTCAATTCTTGCAATCTTATCAACTGTTTCTCTTTTCTTGTTTAAGAATTTTTCACTCTCAGTCATGGCTCTGTTGAGAAGTAATGATCCATCAACCCCAACCTCTTCAAAATTGTATTTTGTTGCTTGGTCATCTGTCTTAGCGGCTCTTTCAAATTCTTCCTTTGCTTTTCTTGCTCTAGCCTCGTAGTATTCACGAAGGTGAACGTTCCCTTTTTCAATCTCTTTTGGAGTAAAGAGTAAATCAAAGTCAATAAATGGAGTAAGCTCCGCACAAGCATTGTCAGTAAATCTTGCAAAATAATGATACAAATGATAGATATCATCAAGATTGACAACTCTGCGTGCTCTTAAAATTATAATTGCTATCGCTCCAACAACTGCAACAAGTGCTGAGAATATCAAACCAACAGCAACATTTTGAAGTGACAATGTGAGGTTTGTTTGTGAGGCAAGCCCAAATATTGCCGCAATCACGCCCCAAACCACAGTAAGAACAGTCAAGTTTTTAATATTGCTTGCATAACTTGAAGTTTTAAGTGGTTTTTCAATAAGGTTTTCCTCTGTCAAATATTTTGAAGGCGCACCCTCTCTATATAAAATGTATTGTTGCCAATAATAAACAAGTCTCTTAGGTCCTTTTTTAATTAACCTATTAAACTCCGTTATATTATTATCATTAATTTGTTTATTTTCAAAAAGCCAATTGTTTAAATTTTTAAAACTCTTTTTTAATCTCTTTTCATATGAGAATACGCTTTTTAAAACAAACAATAAAACGAACAAAACTTCAACACCAACAAAAAGTGCCAAATACCCTGCAAAACCAAGAGTCTCAGTAAGCTGGCTAAAGAATGTTCTTATTGCGCTATCTGCACTGTTTAGTAAAGAAAACATAATTCCTCCTTGTATTTTCAAAGTTAGTATAACACATTAAATAATTTTTTAGCAAATAAAAATAATATTTTTTAAATATTTTTTTAAATATTTTTTAAATATTTTTTTGTATTTTTTATTGTTTATTTTATCACATTTTTGGATAAACAAAAAAGAAATAGATTTTCTCTATTTCTTATGCTGAATATTTAAATTTAATGATTTTATTTTTTAAAATCTATCAATTTAATGAGTTTTGCATGTTTTAGTGAAAGAAGATATTTTTCATTTACTTTTGTGCCAAAAGCTTTTTCGATAGCAAGCAAGTACAGATATATTTGCTTTGAGTATCGCTCAATAAGTTTTTCTTCATTAGTTTCTGATGTAAATTTATAGTCTATTAAAATTGTTTTTTCTCCCATACTAAACAAATCCACAACGCCTTGTACGATGACATTTTCTTCGCTATTTGCAATGCCTGCCTCACTAAGCGATGTTTGCATGATAAACTCTCTTTCTTTAATAGCCTTTTGTTTGCCTATTATATTTTTTATAATGATTATGTTCTTAAATAATAAATCAAAATTAATAAGTTCAAAATAACCTTCTGTCATTTGCTCACTCAATTGCTTTTGGCAATCAAGCAAATCTTTCATATTTTCAATCTTATCAAAATCTAATAGTTTAAGCGCTTCATGGTAGGCGTTTCCTCTTAAAATAGCCTTTTCACGATTTTCTCCATTTTCGTGTTGAGCAAAAAGCACTTCGTTATCCTCTAAATGCAAAACGCCTGAAACCGAGTTTTTGTATTCATGTCTACAATTATCCTTGCCGCTATATTCAAAGTCAATATATCTTTTTATTTCATCTATTTGTGGCAAAACATTTTCAAATGTTTTTATTTTTCGCTGAGTAACTTTTTCAATATCCACAACATCTTCAATTATATTAAACTTAACTGATTCCACTTCTATTGCGCCTTGGCTATACAAACTTGAAGTAAAATTTTTACCAAAGGCATAGAAAATCAAATCAAGGTATGTTTGACATCCAAAAAGTCCATCCTTTATTTTAAGTTGCTTTTCATTTTGGCTACCCGTAATAAAAAGATGGTTTTGTGCCCTGGTCAAAGCAACATAAAAAATCATAATCTCTGAAATAAATTCTTTTTTATCTCTTAGTAATTTTGTTGCAATGTTTCTTGGTGACTTGATTCTCTCTGCATTTTCAAAATCAAACATGTCACACGCAAGCCCAAACCGCTTTGAAAGAGCATATTGTTTTTTGTATGGTTTTTTAAGTTTTTCGCCACATCCACCCAAGATTACAATAGGATATTCAAGCCCTTTGGTTGCATGAATTGTTGTTATAGTTATCGCGTTTGCCGCCTGTTCAACTGACTGCCCGCCTACTTCATTATTTTCAAGATAACTTACAAGCCCCGGTCCATTAAATTCAAAGTCGCCACCTTTAATTATCTTAAATAGTTCGTTAATATGTGCCCTTTTAGTGCTTGCAAAAGGCAGTGAATTTAAGTGTGCATAAAAATCTTTTTGGGCAAACAGTTTATTTAATGCCTTAATTAGCCCCATAACCTGACAGTCAAAGTAAAATTCTTCAATGTCTTTTCTAAAACATACAATCTTTTCATCTGTGCTTTCCTTTATGACCTCGAAAAATCTTTTATCTTTTGTTTTATATTTCAAAATTTCATCAAGAGTAAACTCACCAAACCATGAGTTCATCACCGCAACAAGTGATATATCATCATTAAAATTATATGTAAGTTTTACAAGAGCAATCAAAACCCGAATTTGCCCATCTTCAAGCAAGTTCTGTTTTATATCGGCGACCACATTAAAGCCTTTTTCTTGCAGATGTTTAACAGTTTGTCTCATAACAGAACTTCTTTCTCTAAACAGCACTGCAATATCACTCGGCTGCGCATCACGATATTTTTTTATTTTTGCATCATAGATTTTGCTCTTTAAGGCTTCGTCAACTATTCTTGCAATATTTTTAACTTCAACTTTATTTTTTTCGTCAATAGTGAGTTTGTCTTCTTTAACGCTATAAACTCCTTGAGGCACTTCATCCTCTTTCTCCCCAACAATAACATCAATTGTTACTGGGTACATCTGCGCTTCTTTAAACTCAGCACGACCATCTAGCATAGATGTTTTTTGATAGTCAATGCCAACACCATCCATAGTCATAATTTTAACAAAAATTTTATTTATGAAATCAAGCACTTTTTTATCAGATCGAAAGTTGCCTGTCAAAAATAGAGCATCTGAATCTTTTTCTTTGGCAAAATCTTCAATATCCTTTTTCATGATTTCCATGCTAGCGTTTCTAAATCCGTAAATGCCCTGTTTAGGGTCGCCAACCGCAACAAAATTGCCTTTTTCCGCAATAGGCTTTATTATTGCTTCTTGCAAAAAGTTTGTATCTTGATACTCATCAATAAATATGTACTCATATTTTTCCTGCAAACTTTCAAGCACGTCTTGCTCTTTTAAAAGTTCTTTCGCCTTTTCTTCAAGGTCGGCAAAATCAAGCCCCTTCTTTGATTTTTTTATTTCTTTATATAGTTGTGCGTAGTTTTTGTATAAACTTAGTAGTGCGATAGACAAATCACCACTTTTCAAATTTTTGTATCTTTCACTATCAAGCCCTTCAAAAGATTTTGTGAGAGTTTTGATTTCTTTCAATTTCTCCTTGCAATCATTTAAGATTTCTTTTTTATCCTCATCATCCATTTTGTTTCTAGGGATTGCAATAAAATTAAATACATTTATTTCATTAAAAAATTTAATTATGTCATCTCTATATTTTATTTCGCAAAAAGCCAAAAGCATTTGTCTAAAATTTTCATACTTATCCGGCATCTGGCCAAGAGATAAAAGTGTTTTTTTCTGCTCAGCAAAAGTTGATTCAATATAATTGCAAACAAAATCCTCGCCCTCTTTTATAAACTCGCTGTTTTTTTGAATAAACTCATCTGCGAGCGCATCGCCCTCAAAATTGCTATCAAAAAATGATTGGATATCAAGCATTGCATCGCAAATCATTTCTTTGTTTTTCTTAAATGCAAAATATATTAAGTCAAAATATTCTCTATTTTCTTTAAATAGCTTTTCATACGCCCTATCAAACGCCATAAGTTTTAACGAGCGGGCAACTTTTTCATCAAGCACACTAAAATTTTCATCTACGTCAAGTTTGTTTATATTCCTCTTGATAAGTTTTTCGCAAAATGCGTCGATAGTTGAAATATCACTTTGCGAAATTTCATCAATTTGTTCAAGCAAAAATTCGGTTTGCTCCTGCTTTAAAATCGCGTTATACAGTCGAGTTTTCATCTCGCTTGCAGCCGCTTTTGTAAATGTTAAAACCAAAAACTTTGATAGTGGGATTTTCTTTTCACAAATAAGTTTTATCAAATATTCAATCACAACAAAAGTTTTTCCGCTCCCTGCCGAAGCTGAAACAATCAAATTCTTTTTTTCATTATCTAAAATTCTTTTCTGCTCTTGTGTTGGATTACTCTTCACTATTAAAATCTCCAATTTCTCCTTTCTTTCTTATGCCATCTGTTTTTTCATACATACATATGGCTGCATACGGGCACCACTCACACGCCCCTTCATCTGGTTTTGGCTGTATAAAGCCATCACATATTTCATCGGTCGCTTTATCCGCCACCCTTTTTGCATAGTTTTCATAAACAAGCAAACTATCCTTTGCAACAGCGCTCCCCTTATATTCTCCCTCTTTTGCAGATGTACTTATTGAAAGGATTTGGCTTTTGCCATTAACATCAATAGTATCATCTAAGAGGTTTATAATTTCTTTGTCATTTTCGGCAAGCCCTTTTAACAATTTTTTGTCATCTTCACCTGCTTTGGAATAGTCAAATTTTGCTGAAAAATAGAATACCCCTGCACTATGTTTTTTTAATTGTTCACTTGCGACCTTTTGGTATAAAAATAGTTGCAACTTGTTGCCAAAATAAAGTTCTTTGAGCAAATTGCCGGTTGTGCCTGTTTTGTAATCAATAATTCTAAAATAATCGCCACACTCATCTATTCTATCTGCTTTTCCAACAAGTGTGATTTGATCCTTGCCAACCTTCATTGAATCAAACTTCTTTTCAAGGTAAACAGGTCTAAACTTTGAAATGCTCATTTCTTTTACTATATCGCAAAGCAAACCTTTAAGATGATTTTTGATATATCTTTCAAGACTCTCCTTTTCACTGGTAACTTCAAACTTCTCAACAAGGTTTTCATCTTTTAATATTCTATCAAAATTCTTATCAACAAACTCATCAATATCAATTTTTAAATCAAATCGATTTTTTAATAGTTGTTTTACAAAAAGTTCAGCGCCTCTGTGACAAAAATTACCAACATCTTTGACTTGAAACTCAAATGCTTCATTTTCTTTTAACCCAAGTCCATAGTTGATAAAATGTTTAAAAGGGCATGAAAAATATTGTTCGAGTTGTGTAACGCGCGCCCTATTTTCACCAAAGAAAACTTCCCTTCCGTTTGACTGTAATTTGTTTTTGTTTAAAGTTGTTGTGTTTTTATTATCAATACTCAACTCTTCTTTAATCTTTTCATTAAGCAAAAGCCCATATTCATCCGTAAAAGATTTTCTATTGCCAAGCCCGACATTGTTTTTTTGAACAGCCGTAAAATTAAATTGGTCATGTATTTTAACTGGCTCAACGTCAAAAATTTCGTTTAAGGATGTTATGTAAGAAGGCAGTTCGTTTCTTTTGCCCTCCTCATTAAGTAATTGACATGAGATTATTAACTTGTCTTGCGCTTTTGATAAAAGGTTGAAAAGTTTAAATCTATTTCTTCTATTTATCATCCTAATAGTTGGCTCTATTTGTTTGTCTTTAAAGTTTAACAAAAGTTCGCTATCGCTCAAAAAACCATTGTCTGTGCTAACAACAGGCAACTTTTCACCCCCAACAATAAATAACACCTTGCTCTCAAGCAAACTGCTAGTTGTTGCGTCTCCAACAAAAACGCCATCAACATAACTAGGAACAGTTGACACCTCTTTAAATGACAAAAGTAGTTTGAGTTTTTGCAGATACTCGCCAATGCTAATTTCCTCCTCATACTCCCCAATCAACTTTAAATCTTCATTTAATATTTCTTCAACTTGAACATTGATATTTTTTTCTTTGATATATTTTTTTTCTTCGAGGGCTTGTTGCAGCAGCTGCAAGTTTTTGCCTGTAACTTCTATTATAAACTTTACGACATCGTTAAACTCTCTAGCCGTTTTACATTTTTCAAGTAGTTGCAATATATTGTCAAAATGGTTTTCACCTGCAATATATTTTTTGTATTTAAACTTGTTGTCAACGTTATATA
>CADBOH010000069.1 GCA_902796285.1 uncultured Eubacteriales bacterium
CCTACCTTTGTTTCAATGCCATTTGGCAATCCATTAACAAACTCGGCAAGTGATGCTTTTGTTATGGCGGCTTCAAGCTCTTCGTCTGTTGCATCTGGCTTTGCAAGAACAAGGTTTTCCCTTATTGTCATATCAAAAATATATGGAAATTGATTGACAAGTGAAATTGTACTTCTTAAAGTCTCTTTGTTTAAATTTTTGATGTTTTTCCCATCAATCAAAATTTCTCCACCTTCGGCTTCATACATTTTGCTCATCAAGTTGAGGATTGTCGATTTTCCGCTTCCACTTTTGCCGACAAAAGCAACCGTGGTGTTTGGTTTAATTTTGAAAGATAGGTTGTCAAAAATTTTCTTTTCTGCTACAAGAATTTTTTCTTTCTTGCCTTTTTTATTTTTCTTTTCGCTTGGTTTTTTATCACCGTCGTTTAGATTTGGATCATCATATTCATAGTCTCTAAAAGTATATGCAACGTTTTTAAATTCAATTTCGCCCACTGGGTTTTCGATCGTATCTTTTCCAAACGACTCTGTTATAAATTCATTTTCATCAAATAATGCAAACATTCTTGCATGGCAAACTTTAATATTTGTAAACGTGTTTGCAAGATTGCCGGCATTGTAAACCACTCTCCAAAGAGATTCTCTATTGGCATAAACTATCATAAAAGCTGAAAGTGTAAGCAAGGCTTTATCCATTAGCCAAATGCCAAACATGAGTGCTGCTAGCGAACCAACTGATATAATAAAATTTCTTAGTGACCAAAAGTTTAAGTCCGTTCTATCCATCTTGTATCTGTGATTTCTGTAATCCTCATAATACTCTTTTGATACCTGGGAAAGTTTGTCTTCAAGTCCAAGCGATTTGATATCTTTTTCACTTCGAACAATTTCAGTCGTAAGTGAGTGCACCTTGTCATTTTTTCTTCTTACAACCCATCTGTTTTTTCTTCTTAACTTAACCCTATAAAATTCTATAAGCCCTGCAATAAGTGTAAGTCCAACCAAAATAAGTGCAATATAAACATTGAGAGTCATAATGTAAATTAACATGATGATTGAAGTAATCAAGTCCATAATCATATCAACAACATTTGAAAGATTGTCTATAATTTGGGCTGGATCCTCAACAATACGTTGAACAAATGTACCCGTATCATGATCATTGTATGTCTTTGAATTAAGTTTAAACGCCTGCTTTGCAAGATCCAAACTAAGCTCGGCCATCAATTTGTTTGAATACTTAAAATATATAAGTGAAATAAAATACCAACATGCCCTTTGAAAAATGCTTATCCCAATAACGCATAGCAAAAATACCACTGCTTTTTGAAAATCCGGCAATGTTACAAGTTCAATCACATTTGCTAAAAGAATGGTAAAAAATATACTGCAAAAACAAGCAACAACTGAAAGTGCAATATAACCAAAAATAGCCCATTTGTAATGTGCTAAGTATAAACCTATGTTAGGTTTATTGTTCTTTTGTTTTTTTATCTTCATAAACTTCCTTTTTTAGAAGGTTTTATCTGCATTATTTTAAAATAGAAGAACCTTCAGCCCCTATTAAAAAATATCGACATTTTTTAGTACTCATTGCTGTGTCCTCCTTAGGCTAAAAAATATATCACAAAAAAAATGCATTGTCAAGATGCATTTTTAAAAATTTTCATTATCATTACTTTCTATATTTTCCTGCGGCGACGGCTGGACTTCTATCGAAACATCACCGTTTTCTTCCTTATTTGTGTCTTGTTTAACATAGTAAACAATTAGAATGATCGTTTCAACAACAAGGCAAGCCACCTCGCCAATCATACCAACTATTGAGAAAATTAAGACATTGTATGTTATCCACAAAACACTGCCTATAACAACAATCCATCTATATACCTCAACATTTTTTTGCCATATGGCGTATGTAAAACTCACGCCAGCAATCATAGGCAAAATATCAACCCACGATCTATAAAACACAATAGAAAGAGCGATTGTTGCAACAACAAAGAAAGTTAGCGAATAGTATTCTTTCTTTTGATAAAGTTCACCAACAATAAAGAAAGTTATTCCCCTCACAATACTAATTGCATTTACAATAACACCCGAATAACCTGCAAGAAATAAGTAACTAAGTAGATAAAATACAGAATTAAGGATGTTGAGTAAAAGTATATTTTTTTTATTGCGCGTAAGAAAGGTTAATGGGAAAATAATGTATGCACATGCTGAAAAAACTTGTGATAAAATATAACTAGTCGTCCACATAACCCCTCCTTAATATCATTAAATAAAAAAATCAGTAAAAAGTTCTTGATTTACTGCATTTTTTTGCAATTATTTTTTTGCACATGCAATTTTAACAGGTTGAAAAACTTTTGTCAATCAATAAAGCAAAATATTATATTCCACAATAATAAAAACGCAAGCCATGCGTTTTTATTATTGTTTTTAATTTTCAGTCTCTGAGACTTGTTTAGCCTCAGCATCATTGCTTTCTGGTTTTATTTTTTTGTCACCGACTTTTTTGACAATAAAGTCTATCAGTTTTGAAATGCAAACCGGTATGGCGGCAATTGGAATATAAAGAGCAGTCATAATTATAGTAAATAGCCATCTCAAATTGTTTGAGGCAAGCAAGCTTGCAAAACTGCTAAGTAGTGGCACCCCCTTTGCGCTATATGTTTGCATATAGTCTGCACCATATGTATAGTTTACTGGCGTGGCTATAATTGACAAAATTAACACTGGGAACCATGCCCTTATCATATCAATCCACTCGAGTTTTTTGTATCTTGTGAAAAGCAAAAACATTCCAGTAGCAAACATTGACAAGTGAAAGTACATTGTGTAAAATGCACCAAACGTCCAAAATGGATAATTGTTTAAACTGCTTGTATACATAATCCCAACAAGCCCACATGGAATTCCGGCAGTTGTTAAAAACGATAAGGAATACTCTTTGATTTTACCCTTACCCCATGCAGCGCCAAGTAAAGTGTAAATAAAAAGAGAGCAAGCATACAATGGCAATTCGGTTCCCGCGTCAAATCCAACGCCCAACTTTATTTGATTAAGTGTATCCCAAAGTATAATAGTAACTTCCATTACAACTACAAATATTGAAAATACTTTTAAAAATATGTCAATTTTCTTGTGATTAATTTTTCTTAAAAAGAAACATGCAAGCGGCGTTCCAACCAACGCTAAAACAATAAATATAATATGCGGAATACTAAAAAAGGCAGGTTTAAAATTTTGTATATTATCTCGATAATCAAAAAAATGATAACCTAACATCATCCATCCTCCTTAGTCAGTGTTAATTATACTAAATTATTCAATATTTTCCAACAAAACACGCAATCATTTAATTGCGTTTTTGATTATTATTTTTAGCTACTGTTTTTGCCTTTGATGGCCCTTTTTTAGCCTTAGTTTTCGTAGTAGAATTTGCTGTTTTAGTTTTGCTTTCTTTTTTTGTTTTTGCGCTTGATTTAGGCGCTGTTTTCTTTTGGGCTTGTTTTGTTGCCTTTGCTCCCACTTTCTTCTCGCCTAATACAAGATTTTCTTTACCCTCTTCTGACGCCTTTGCATTGTCATCAAGAACAATAACTTTATCTTCAACATCTTCGCCTTCGATAAGCACGGCTTTGTTTTTGCAGCCCTTAATTTTGTCAGTTGCTAAATATACAAGTTTTGTAAGCCCAACAACTGCACCTGCCATTGGGATATAAAGAGCGATCATAATGATAGTAAAAAGCCATCTTAAATTATGTGCTGCAAGCAAGTCGGCAAAATTGCTAAGTAGTGGAACTCCATCAGCATTATATGTCTGCATGTAGTCTGCACCATCTGCACCATATGTATAGTTTATTGGAGTAGATATAAATGACATAAGCAAAAGTGGAAACCACCCTCTTATCATATCTTTTAACCCTAACGTTTTGTATCTAGTAAACAACAATAACATACCAACTGCATACATAGAGAAATGGAAAAGTAAAGAATAGAAACCACCAAATGTCCAGAACGGATAGTAGGCAAGGCCCCTGCAATATACAATCCCAATAATTCCACTAACTAATCCAATAGTCGTTAAAAATGCAAGTGAACAATCCTTTATCTTGCCTTTACCCCAACCTGCGCATAGCATTGTGTAAATAAATATTGAACAAGTATATACAGGTATCAAGCCTTCTTTATTAAACCCTCTTCCTGTTGAAATGTCATAATAACTTTCCCATGTAACTTTAATTATTTCAAGCGCAAGAATGCAAATTGAAAATATTTTTAAAAACAAATCAATCTTTTTGTGGTCAGCTTTTCTTAAAAAGTAACATGCAATTGGCACACCAACAAGTGAAAGTACAATAAAGATGATATGTGGTATACTAAACATGTCAGATGTAAAACCTTGTATATTATACTTATAATCAAAAAAATGATAATTCATACTTCTCTCCACTTATTTTTATCAA
>CADBOH010000070.1 GCA_902796285.1 uncultured Eubacteriales bacterium
AATCTTTATTTAGTTTAAAGATTATTCTTGTTCAGCAAGAATTGTGAAGGTTCCGCCACTAATAACAGTGTTATTGTGCGACTCAACAACAATATAGTAATAACCATCAGATGATGTTACGTGATCTCGATATGTTCCATCAAAAGAGGATTATTTAATAAATTTTTTAAATTTAATAAAAATAATTATTTTGCCTATTTTTACTGTAAAAAATATTTTTCTTATAAATTTTTAGTAATTTTTATATTTTTTCGCAATTTTTCGTGTTTTTTTAAATAAAAATACCATTTCATGAGAAATGGTGAATTTTTTATTGTTCTTTTAATGAATTTGTTAAAACTTGGATTTCTTTTTTTCTATCCAAAATTTCTCCCAACCCCTTGTTTTGATTTAAGGCATAAATCACGTCTCCAACAACATTGTCAACTTTGATTTCGTTAAACCATTTTTTGTTGCGAAGCTCTTCTGGGATATATGATGCATTTGTTGAATAAACTTTTTCAATAAATCCTTTTTTATTAAACTCATCAAATTTATCGTATCCTTCTGTAAAGAATGCAAACGTTGTGATAACATAGATCTTGTCGGCGCCTCTTGCTTTAAGTTTATCAGCAACATCAAGCACGCTATCTCCCGATGAGAGCATATCATCAATTATAAGTGCACTTTTTCCATTAATATCTGGGCCAATATATTGATGTTGAATAACTGGATTTTTGCCATTTACAATCTTTGTGTAATCTCTTTGTTTATAAAACAGCCCAATATCAAGCCCTAAAATTCCAGCATACTTTTTCGCCCTATTCATTGCCCCTGTATCTGGGCTAATCACAACCATTTTATCTTTTGAAATATTTTCTCTTTCATTGGCAATAAACTCTTTCAAAACTGCATAAAGTGGCATTATACTATCAATGCTGCCAATAGGATTTGTGTTTTGAACCTCCATGTCGTGCAAATCAAATGTAATAACATTGCTTACACCAAGCTCCTCAAAATGTCTCAGTGCCATAGCGCAGTCAAGAGACTCTCTCCCACTTCTGCGGTGCTGCCTTGATGCATACATAAGTGGCATAACAATTGTAATTCTTCTTGCCTTGCCACCAATTGCTGAAATTACCCTTGTAACATCTACATAATGCTCATCAGGGCTCATGTGGTTTTCATGGTCATAAATTTTATATGTACAGCTATGGTTGCCAACATCTGCGATGATATAAACATCTTTGTTTCTCACAGTTTGATCGATCACCACTTTTGATTCACCGTTGCTAAATCTAGGATTTGAAAAATCTATAATAAAATTTTTATCAACTCCCATAAGCTCACAGAGGTGTTTGTTTACATTTTCTCCTCTATCGGCATAGCCTTTCATAACTATTAAAACCAAATCATTATTCATATTTTTCTCCTTTGCTCTCATCTAATATACCACAAATTACATTTTTTAAAAAATTTTTTATGGGTTAATTTGAATTATATATTATTAAATTTATAAAAAAGGTGGGACTTCATCCCGCCTTTTTACATCCTATCATAAATTTCAAGTATTTTAGTGAAAGAATCTGTATTGTTCTTTTTTGCAATGCCCGCAAGTGCAGCAAGCATTTCTCTATTGCTATCCTTAACATTTTCTGCATACTCAGCAATGGCCATGATCGATAATGGCGCGCCACAGTTTGAGCAGTAGTTTTGCTCAATAGCACCGTTTTTTGATACAACTTTGCCACAATTTGCACATTTCAGTGTCAAATTTTCTTGATTGGTACCGTATTTCATTTTCCCCTCACTTTTACTCATTTACAACATTTTCATCATCATTTTCTTGTGTTGTTTCTTCATTTGCAACCGCTTTATTCTCTGCAAAACGATTGATAAAGTCTTGATTTTGAGAAATATAATTTCTTTGATCAAAGTTGTCAAGTGCTCTTACAAGGCTTTGTCTAATAGTTGTGTCAACTATTAGTTCTGCAACTGAGTTGTTTTGCAAAACGCTCTCGCAGTTATACTTTTCAACAACTTGTCTTGTTTTAAGATCTCCCGCATAGTTTACGCTGTCTTTTGGAACAAGTGTTTGGAAAATTGGATCAACGTCAACAACTTTGTAGATCATATTTGGCGCAACTCTACCATTTTCCATACATCTGCCGTATGAGAAACCACCACTGTTAATGACCATAACGTCTTTAACTCGTTTAACTCCCTTTTGATCAACATAATTAATTCTAACAGGAGCAGTAAATTCCTCTTGATTTGGCGCGAGTTTCGTAACTGCATTGTTGACAACAACAACATCTGGTGGATTGTTTGTAGTTGTGAGTTTTGTAGATAATTCTTTCAAAAATTTTGGAAGTGAAGTTGTGTAAGATGCAACAGCAACTTTTGTTTTCTCGCCATCTTTAAACTTAAATGTAGTTGGGCATCCAAGTTCAAAGTTTACCTTTGTTTTTGTTGGGCTAATCCCAAGCATTTTGCAGAAAATATTTCCCATTAAATTTTGGTTTGGCATCCTTAAATCAATTTCAGATAGTGGGAATAATTCATCAATCTTCTTTCTATCTTGTTCGTTTGTGATATCCAAAATTTCATGATTTGCTTTAAGTTTTGCGGCAAGAGCAAGTTTGATTTTTCTTGCTTGTTTTTCCTTGCCACCTTCAACATAATATCCATCAAGCTCATGCAAAACTTCTGGGTCACGCATAAATCTTGCCATAAATGCTAGGAAAGTTTTGTCAAGAAGATCTTGGTTTGCATTGTTAACTTTATCATTTTGTGCCGCTACTTGCAAATTGTGCATTTCAATTGGATCATATTTAGCATACGCAAGTTTCGTGTCAAGTTGCAAACTTTGAACTGCATAGTTTGCAAGTTCAGTAAGCTTTTTGCCTCTGCTTATTCTACCATTACCCTTATCTCTTTCAACATCCATGATAAGTTTTTCCATCTTACCATTATTGATTACAACAATTTTATCGGCAATAGGCTTCAATATTTCACAAAGATCTTGCATATCGGCAATAAGATCTGAGCAATAGTCTTTTTTCTCTATGTATCCCTTGTTGTAATCATATACAAGGTCACCATTTAATGCAACTGAAACATTTGGAAGTTTTGCGACAACTTTAACAAGAGTTTTAATATCTTGACGGATTTTATTTCTTATTCCTTCATCAACTTCAGGAGAGAACATATCGCAAGTTCCATTAATGCTAACAACAAAATGTCCATTATCGTTTGTAATTAAAAATTTTGATTTATCTCCAAGATAAACATCTCTAAAGAAAGTATATCTGTCAAATAATTCTTCTTTGCTTGCAAATTTTGTCTTTTCAAGCCCTGCAAGTTTACCTTTCAAGTGTTCAAGCATGTCTCTATGCTCTTTTGAAACAAGATTCATGATATTTTCAATATCAATGCACTTTTTAATGCCTGTGCCATTTTCATTTTTAACCGCACTGCAACGCATGATCGTGCCATCAAATGGAGTATTTGCATTGTAACCCGCTTTATCCGCGTAATCACTGGTCTCCAAAAGAGACCCCGGGTTGTAAGCGCCAACTCTCTTTTCGATCCATTCCCCGCGATTGTTTTTGCTAATAACGGTTGTATTTGCACTTCCAATCTTGTGAGTGTGGCCAAAGATAACAGCGTCAACATTTTCTCCACACGCCTTTGTGAGAGCCTTTTTAAGCCCTTTTACAACGTCGGCAGGCATACCTTCTCCATGAACGATCAAAAAGTGGAAAGGCACTTCTTTGCCGTCAAGGTTGACTGCTTGTTTAACTATTTGTATATTTTTTGCATAAATTTCATCAACTTTGGCTATTTTGCAGGCTAAATATCCAACCAAAAGTGACGTCCCCTCTGTTATCCATTGATCATGATTGCCTTCAACATAGCCTATAAACATATTCTTATATCTTGCAAGGATATCACTAGTTGACAAAAGATCATCAGTCAAGTTCTTAGATTCATTTAAAGAGTTGTCGTGCCCATGAAAGTGATTTGAACCATTTGTTACATCGCCTGTAACAACGCACTTTCCACCAATGGCACTAAGCAACTTGAAGTATTTTTCAAGTAAAAATAATTTTGAGTGAGTGTCTGACACAAACCCTAAATAAAAGCAATTGTTTTTGGTTGCGCTAGCACCTGTATTAAACTTTGTAGAATTGTTTGTTTGGCTTTTTATTACGTCATCAAGTGTGGAAGCAAGTAGGTTTATTTTTTCCTTTTCACTCAACGTATCTGAGCTAAACATTTCATCGCCATCAAGTCCTAAACGAGTCAACATTTCTCTCAAAATATTTTCTTGATTTTCCATAAAACACCTCTCGATTTACAACTCAAGTGTAACATTTAATGCAACAATTGTCAATCATTTTTTTCAATTCAGTCACCATTAAAAGCATAAAAACAGCAACTTTTTTATTGTCCAAAACTATGCAAATTTTTACAAAATCACTTATCCAATGTATACAAAAGATGTTAATTATTTTTGTATAATCATTGTTTAATCTTTGTGTAATTCTTATACAACAATTAAATAATAAAAATTTTTTAAATATCGGTATTGATTTTAGGCAAAAAGTATGTTAAAATGTTTGAAAAGAGAGGTAAATATGAAATTTTTACTCAAACTATTTATAAAATTATTGCTTATAACAGGCATTATTTTCTTCGCTCTTTGGAATCACCGCTTCTTTTCATTCTACAAAGGTTTTAGCAAAGGCAACTATGAAGATTATAATGTGACTCAAACTTTAATTATGCTCAACAACATTGAAAAGGTTGAATATTATGAGAAAGTTGTAAAATCTGAAGATAGCCAATACAAAGTTTATATCTTAACTAAGGGCGATGCATATCTACTTGACGCATCACAAGATGAAATTGATTCAATGAATAACTTGGCAATGTTTGCAGAAAACAAACCAAACAAGTTTAGACCAGTGCCTTTCTACGTTGAAGTTATTGTTGGATTTATAATCTTAATCATCCCTTTTGGCAGAAGAAAAAAGAAAGAAGAATAAAAAAACTGTAGCGACTGCTACAGTTTTTTAATTGTTGTAAAACAAAATTCCTATTGTGTTAGGCCCGCAGTGACTTGCAACTGTTGTGCCTGCTCTGGTAATATAAATCTTATCAAAGAGAGGAGAAATCCTTTCTTTTATTTTTTCAACAAGTTTATCGTCTAGTGAACTATACGTAAGAAAACAACATGTATTATCTCTATCGCTATGTTTTTCAAGTGTATATTCAACATATTCCATAACAACATCATCATATCTTCCACGCAACTTTTTGTCAACATCCATTTTGCCATCTTTAAGGGCAATAACCGGCCTAATTTTAAGAAGGTTTGCCCCAAACATAGCAAGGCGTGAACATCTGCCACCCTTGTAAAGATATGTCAAGGTTTCAATAACGAATGAAGCTTGAATTTTATCCCTTCTTTCGTTTATCTTTTCATAAATCTCACTTGCGCTAAGCCCTTGCTCCGCCAAATTGTGAGCGTAAATCATTTGAAGAGCAATGCCAGTTGAAAGTGATGCGCTATCAACCGCAAAGACCTTGCCCTTAAATTCTTCGGCTGCAAGTGAAGCGTTTTGATTCGAACTGCTTATCTTTGAAGAAAGTGAAAAATGGATAAGGGCGTCATAGCCCTCAACTTCTTTTTTGAAAAATTCCTCATATTCCACAGGGTTGTTTGCCGACGTTCTTGGAAGCTTATTGTATTTTTTAACAAGACCAAAAATTTCATCTGTTGTAATATCAATCCCATCACGATAAATATTGTCTTCAAATATTATATTGAGCGGCATCAATGAAAAGTTATATTTTTTAACAATTTCTTCATTTATATCACATGTGCTGTCTGCTGTAATTTTAATTTTCATTTTATCTCCATTTGCCTTAGTATACAATTTTAATTTTTTTTTGTCAAACATATGCAGACCGAATAATGTTGAAATTAATTGAAAATAAATTTCATCTGTGATATAATCTTGCCAAAAGGAATTATTTATGAATTTAAAAGAAAATGATCTTTCTATAGAGGAAAGAAGACAACAGATCGAAAAAAGCATCAGAAAAAAGTTTCACAAAGAGATTTTTTCTCGATTTTGTAAAGCAATCAATGACTATGAGCTAATCTCCCCTGGCGATAAAATTGCCGTCTGCATTTCTGGCGGAAAAGATTCAATGCTGATGGCAAAACTTTTTCAAGAGCTCAAAAGGCACAACAAATTCCCATTCGAAGTTGGCTTTATTTTGATGGACCCAGGTTATAGTGATGATGTTAGAGATTTGATTAACAAAAACATTCAACTTCTTGATATCCCCGTTGTAATGTTTAAAACGGAGATTTTCGAAAATGTTGCAAACATTGAAAAATCGCCATGCTATTTATGTGCGAGGATGAGAAGGGGATATCTCTATAATTTTGCAAAAAAATTAGGATACAACAAAATCGCGCTTGGACATCATTTTGATGATGTTATCGAAACAATTTTGATGGGAATGCTCTATGGTGGACAAGTTCAAACCATGATGCCAAAACTCAAAAGCACAAATTTCGAAGGAATGGAGCTTATAAGGCCAATGTATTATATCCATGAAAAAGACATTATTCACTGGCAAAAATATAATTACCTAGAGTTTATTCAATGTGCCTGCAAATTCACACAAAACATTTCAAAAGATGAAAAGAACAACCATGAAAGTTTCTCGATGAGAAAAAAGGTAAAGAAAATTATCGCTGAGCTCACAAAAGAAAACCCTCAGGTTGAATACAACATTTTCAACAGCATGGAAAACGTAAACCTTTCAACAGTTATCTCATATAAAGATAAAGATAATGTTAAACATAGTTTCAAAGACAATTATTAAATTTGCTCCCCAAAAAACTTGCAAATTAAAAATTTAGGTTATATAATAAAAAGTGGGAAAACCCATAAAAGGAGATAAAATGAGAAAAAAGATTTTATGTTTTATTCTTGCCCTAGCGTTTATTTTTCCTAGTGCACTCGCACTTGTTGCATGTGGTGGCGACAGTGTAAATGCCGATGAAAAATATGCAGTTATGGCAGAACAAATTGACACAAACAAAAACAACTTTACAGCCACTACAAACAAATATTATGAAGCATGGCAAAAAGTTTATGTAGATGGAAAGGAATACGCTTCCCCTGCAAATAGTGACAGAAGCGAAGGAGACTTTGTAATTAAAGTTGACGGAAACAACATCTATGTAGCCCTTGACAATGAAGAAGACCTTTACTTTGTTGATGGAGTATTGTACACAAAAACTGCAGAAGGATATGCATATACAAACGCAATTGGCACCATTCTTGCAACTATTGGTTATGACATCGACTTAGGCGTCATTTCAGACACATTAAAAACATTCACCACACAAGCACTCAAACTTGACTCAAAAGCAATCACTGCAACTCAAGCAAATGGTGTTACAACAGTTTCTGTATCTTTAAACCTTAAAGCAACAATCACAAAACTTATCAAAACTGTAATTGCAAATCAAGACAAAAAAATTGGTGAACTTATTGACGCCATTGTTCTTGCAGTTTCTGGCAAACAAATCAATATTGTTGAAACAATCAATACAGAACTTGACAAAATTGATGAAAACACAACAGTAGGCGACATCTTGGATCAAGTTGGAGAACTTGTAAACTATGACGTTAAAGGCACTTTGAACATTTTGTTTGAAATTGCTAAAAAAGCTATGGAATTAACTGCTAATCAAAACGACTTAGATAATGATGAAGATGTTTATAATGATCCAATTGATATCGATAATGATGATGTTGACCCAGTTGATGATGAGCCTATTATCGTTGACTCTGATGATGAAGAAGATCAAAACCCAATGGAAATGATTATGCAACAAATCATGGGGCAAACATTTGCTGAACTTATGAACACAAAAGTTCTTGAAACAATAAGCACTATCACTGGTGAAACAATCACAACTCAAAATTTGAAAGATGCTGTAAATGGTTATCTTGACAATGAAGATTATACTATTGGCAACCTTATTGCAAATTCACCAATGCCTATAACACTTGATACTGACACAATACTTCAAACACTTAATCTTGTAAGTTTTGATAAAGTTAAACTCAGCATCGAAGGCGACCTTAACTCAAATGACGAACTCACTGCAATTCGTTTTGTAGCAGATGGTCAAATTTCTATGCTTGATAGCAGAGGCAAAAACGGCATGAAAATGGGCGGAAAAGCAATTTTCGAACTTGCGTTCAGCGATTTTGGAACAACTGTTGTTGAGGCTCCTGAAACTATTACTAAAAGTGAGGTTCATGTTGTTTTAGATATAACTGAAGAAAAAGATGAATATGTTATTGATTTAAAAGATTATCCAATTCTTGCCAACACAAACATTACATGGTTTGAAGGTGATGAACAAGAAACTTTTAATCTTGAAGAAGGAACATTAACACTCCCTAAAGCATATATTGAAGCACAACTTGAAAATAATAACATAGTTGTTAAATTTGAATACAACAAAGGTTCAATCGTTGTATGGCTTGTAATGCAAGCTCAAGAAGAACAAGAATTATAATAACAAAAATACTCACCTTCTGGTGAGTTTTTTGTTGCCAAATTTTAAAAAAGGGGTTGAAATTTGATGAGATTTGTAGTAATATAAACCTAGAGGTAAACACTATGGCAAAA
>CADBOH010000071.1 GCA_902796285.1 uncultured Eubacteriales bacterium
AGAAGTTTTCTCTTTCTTGTAACATCACCGCCATAGCACTTTGCAAGCACATCCTTTCTCATGGCTGAGATTGTTTCTCTTGCAATAATTTTGCCGCCTATTGCCGCTTGAATTGGCACTTCAAAAAGTTGTCTTGGAATTATCTTTTTGAGCTTTTCAGTTAAAACTCTCCCTTTTGAATACGCCTTATCTTTATGAACAATGATTGAAAGTGCATCGCATTTTTCTCCGTTTAAAAGGATATCAACTTTTACAAGTGCACTTTCTTCATATCCCGCCATTTCATAATCAAAACTTGCATAACCCTTTGTGCGCGACTTTAAACTATCAAAAAAGTCAAAAACAATTTCTCCAAGTGGAAGAATATAGTTTACCCTAACACGATTTGCATCCAGATAAGTTAAATCTTTGTATACACCACGTTTTTCTTGACACAACTCCATGATTGCCCCAACGTATTCGGGCGGAGTGAATATACTAGCCTTAACAACAGGCTCTTCAATATAATCAATTTCAACTGGGTTTGGCAAAGATGAAGGATTTGAAAGTTCTAGCACCGTGCCATCTGTTTTATGAACATGATAATAAACACTTGGCGCTGTCGTAATAATGTCAAGATTAAACTCTCGCTCTATTCTTGCAGTGATTATTTCGAGGTGTAAAAGCCCCAAGAAACCACATCTAAAACCAAATCCTAACGCCTGCGAAACCTCTGGTTGATACTCAAGAGAAGCATCATTTAATTTTAATTTTTCAAGAGCATCTTTAAGTTCATTATACTTAGCCCCATCTACAGGAAATACACCGCAAAAAACTACCGGCTGAACCTTCTTGTATCCAGGCAAGGCTTCATCAACTGGATTTTCAGCAAGAGTGATCGTATCACCAACCTCAATGTCAGAAATATTTTTTATTGAACCGGCAATGTATCCAACATCTCCTGCATATAAAGCACCCGTTGATTTTTCTGTTGGAACAAAAACACCAACCTCGGTAACATCATAAATCTTGCCTGTATGCATCATCTTTATCTTGTCGCCAACCTTGACTTGACCATCAAACACTCTAATAAGGCAGATTGCACCCTTAAAGTTATCATAATAACTATCAAAAATAAGGCATTTTAACTTTGCATTTTCATCTCCACGAGGACATGGAAATTCTTTGACTATCATCTCTAAAACTTGATCAATATTAGTGCCATCTTTTGCAGAGATACATGGTGCATGCATTGCAGGGATGCCAACCACATCTTCAACCTCTTGTTTAACTTCTTCTGGTCTTGCTGATGGAAGGTCAATTTTATTTATAACAGGAAGTATGTCAAGATTGTTGTCTATTGCAAGATAGGCATTGGCAAGTGTTTGCGCCTCAACCCCTTGTGTTGCATCAACAATAAGTATTGCCCCCTCGCAAGCTGCAAGCGATCTTGAAACCTCATAGGTAAAGTCAACATGGCCCGGAGTATCAATAAGATTAAGTTCATACTCCTCGCCATCAAAGTCATACTTCATTCTAGTTGGAGTGAGTTTGATTGTTATGCCCTTTTCTCTTTCAAGTTCCATGCTGTCAAGAAGTTGCTGTTGCATATCTCTTTTTGCAAGTGTGCCAGTTCTTTCAATAAGACGATCGGCAAGCGTACTCTTGCCGTGATCGATATGTGCAACTATACAAAAATTTCTTATTTTTTTAATTCTTTCCATAGTCATAATTATATAAAAGATGATAAAAAAAATCAAATCATTTCACAATAATTATCTTTATTTGATTTTTAGTCAAATTTATCGAAAATTTTATGTTTTAGTACTCAATTATGCTTTTTTTTTGCAAATTAATATGTTATAATGGGATAAAGTATAAATATGACAAATTTTAAAAAATTTGTTTTATTTTGATGAATAATGACATAAATTATATTTGAAGTAAGGAGACTAAAATGGACTTATTCAACTCTTGGCTTGTTGAAACGCCTATTGCCCATAGGGGCCTACATGATAAACTTCACCCAGAAAATTCAATTTCTGCATTTAATAAAGCTATTGAAAATGGCTACGCAATTGAACTTGATGTTCAACTAATCGCTGATGGAACAGTGATTGTTTTTCACGATGAAAGCCTTTCTCGCCTTACCGACAATGATGGCTATATCAAATTTTTAAATAAATCAGATCTTGACATCTTAAAACTCTCAGCAAGCAAGGAAAAAATTCCAACCCTTGAAGAAGTTTTAAACTTTGTTGATGGCAGAGTTCCCCTCTTGATTGAAATCAAGAATTCAGATAAAGTTGGAGAACTTGAAAAAAACACACTTGAATTACTTAAAAAATATGATGGCGAATTTGCAGTGCAATCATTTAACCCATTTGTACTTGAATATTTTTATAAGCATGCACCAGAAATTCCAAGAGGACAACTTGCTGGTTATTTTAAAGAAACAAAACTTTCTTTCTTTAAAAAATATGCCTTAAAGCGCATGATGTTAAACAAAAAAATCTCTCACCCTGATTTTATTAGTTATGAAGGCAGGCATCTCCCAAACAGATTTGTAAGAAAATATAAAACTTTGCCACTTCTTGCATGGACCGTTAAAAGTCAAAGCGAATATATGAAAGTGGTAAAATACTGTGACAATGTAATTTTTGAGGGATTTGAACCTAAAATATAAACCAAAAAGCGGAAACAATTCCGCTTTTTATTTTGTAAATATTTTAATTGAATTTTTTATTTTTTCAAATGCCAAATCTCTATCTAAAACATCAATAAATTCAATGTTTTGCATGCTCCTTAAAAATGTAAGCTGGCGCTTGGCATAATTTCTTGAATGTTGCTTTACAAGGTCGATGCACCGAGACAACTCCATTTCGCTATTGAAATATGGAATAAATTCTTTGTATCCAATCGCAC
>CADBOH010000072.1 GCA_902796285.1 uncultured Eubacteriales bacterium
AAAAAATTAGAGATTATATGACTGAAATATCTCCTGACGGATCTTTATATCTTGGCGATATAGTTATTTGCAAAAAAATAGCAAAAAAACAGGCAAAGGAGTATGGACACAGCAAAAAAAGAGAAATATCTTTCTTGGCACTTCATGGGCTTTTGCACCTTCTTGGATATGACCATATTCAACCTGATGATGAAAAAATCATGAACGAAACAAGTAAGACTATACTAAACAAATTAAATATTAAAAAGGGGACAACTAATGTTTAAAGCGGGATATGTTGCCGTTGTTGGCAAACCTAACGCCGGGAAAAGCAGTCTTGTTAATGCGCTTGTTGGCGAAAAGGTTGCAATAATTTCATCTAAACCACAAACAACCCGGGATAACATCTTGGGAATTGTTAACGGTGATGACTACCAAATAATTTTAGTTGACACGCCCGGCATACATCATAGTAAAAATCTGCTTGACAAGGCTATGATGAAAAATGTTCGCTCAGCTGTCAGTGGGGTTGATCTTGTTTTATACTTGATAGATGGCACAAAAGGGCCAGACGAAGAAGAAAAGGAATATATAGAGCATTTGTCAGTGCCAACACTCATTTTAAGGACAAAAACAGATTTAAAAGGGCAAAAAGACTTTGAATTTGACTATGAGATCTCATCACTAACTGGCAAGAATATGCAAGAATTAAAACAGGCTATTCTCTCAAAATTGCCTGAATATGAATATGAAAATTATATTTATGATAAAGACTATTACACTGATAAATCAGTAAAGTTTTTAATAGCAGAGGAGATACGTGAAAAAGCCTTGAATCTGCTTCACCAAGAAGTTCCACATGGGATCGCTGTTGAAATAATAAGATTTGATGAGAAAGAAGATATTGTTGGTATAGATGCGGATATAGTGTGTGAGCAAGAAAGACACAAAGGCATGATTATTGGCAAGGGGGGAGCGACTCTTAAAACAATTGGCAGCCAAACTCGCGCTTTTGCTGAGGATATACTTGGCAAAAAGGTCGTTTTAAAACTTTTTGTAAAAGTTGAGAGTGACTGGAGAAATAAACCGCAAAAAGTTAAAAATTTGGGATATTAAAAATGCAGGGCAAGGCCTGCGTTTTTTTATGGATATATTTTTATTTCAAGTTCTAAGTCTATACCAAATTTTTCCTTTACTTTTTCATGGGCAAGGTCGATCAAGTATTTTATATCATCATAGCTTGCATTGCCTTCGTTAATTATAAAGTTGGCGTGCTTTTCAGATATTTTGGCATCGTTTTTTTGTGTTCCTTTTAGTCCACACTTATCAATCAGTTCACCAGCTGAAAAACCAGTGGGATTTTTAAAAATACTCCCAAGACTATACCCTTTTGGTTGTTTTGCTATTCTTTCATTTATACAGTTAGATGCAGTTTTTATAAGGTCAAATCTATTTTTTTTTGTCACTAAAAATGTTGATGAAAGTATTAAACCGCGCAAATTTGTTTTTCGATACTCATAAGTGATTTTCTCTTTCTTTATATTTTTTATTTTTCCGTCCTGTAAAATTTTAACGCTAACAAGATTGTCAAAAATATCTGCACCGAAGCAACCAGCATTTAGCATGATTGCTCCACCAATGCTACCCGGCACTGTTGATAGTTTTTCAAAACATGATAAGTTGTTTTTATAGCAGTATTGAAAAGCCTCTGCGATAGAAAGCGAGGAAGCAACAATTAAATGATTTTTGTATTTTTTCACCTTTTTTGGCATTTTTTTAAGTGAAATTACAAAAAAGTTGTTAATTTGGCTTGAAAAAAGGATATTTGTACCTTTTCCAACAACTATAAATTTTATATTATTTATACTTAAAAAATTATAAATAAACAAGAGTTCTTGTTCACCTTTTGGGTAGTATACTCCATAAATTGTGCCTGTATTTTTAATCGAAGATAGATTTTTTATCTCTTCATTTGCTACAAATTCAATGTCAGTTAGTTTTATTTCCATAGTTATTGATATGAAAATAAAATATAAATGTTGTCTGTCAAAATATAATTTTCAAGCATATAATTTTACTATGCAAAAGATAATTAAATCAGTTTACATAATTGGTATAGGTGGAATTAGCCTTTCAGCAATTGCAGTTTTTTTAAGAAAAGTTGGTATTAAAGTTTATGGCAGCGACATTTGCGATAGTGATATGTTGCAGAGATTGATTAAACTTGGGTTTAGCATTAAGATTGGGGCGGCAGAGGAATATGTAAAACTTGCTGATGCAGTAATCTATACTTCTGCAATTAGTATAGATAACAAAGATTTATTGCTTGCAAAAAAACTAGGGAAAAAGATATTTTCTAGGGCAGAAGTTCTAGGATTGATTTCTAAAAAATACAACACAATTTCGGTTGCAGGTACACATGGAAAAACGACAACAACAGGGATGATATCCAACATATTTTTAGTTGCAAATAAAAAACCGAACATACATATAGGCGGGATTTTGAATAATATCGATTCAAATGTTCTGCTAGGCGATGGGCATGATCTTATCACTGAGGCATGTGAATATAAGGATAGTTTTTTGCAGCTTTCAAGTCATATTTCAGTGGTTTTAAATATACAACCAGACCATCTTGATTATTTTAAAAATCTGGATAATATATTTAATTCTTTTCAAAAATTTGCTCAAAATACACGAAAAAAAGGCTTTTTGATATATAATTTTGACGATTTACTTGCAAAAAATATTGTTTGTGATTGCAAAAAAATATCGTTTGGATTGGCGGATGGTAGCGATTTAATAGCAAGCAACATTAAAGAATATGAAAAGGGAAGATACTCGTTTGATGTAAAATTTCATAATGAAACAATTGGGGATATTAAGTTGCCATGCTTTGGAAAACATAATATATATAACGCACTTGCTTCAATCGCTGTGGGTATAGCAAGTAAAATCGATTTTAAAGATATCAAAAATGGCATCGAGAGTTTTAGGGGAATTAAACGAAGATTTGAACTAATAAAACAAAATGAACATCAACTTATAATTCATGATTACGCACATCACCCAGATGAGATAAGGGCAGTGCTCGAAACATGCAAGCAGCTTGGATATCAAAAACTTGTTGCAGTGTTTCAACCACATACTTATTCAAGAATCAAGATGCTACACGAAGATTTTGTTAAGTGTTTTAGTGGAGCTGACGAAGTTTGGCTTGTACCTATATATCCTGCAAGAGAAAAAAAGATGAAAGGAGTTTCTTCTTTTATGCTATGCAAAGATTTAAGAAAAAATGGGCAAAAGGCCAGATACTTTAAGAATTTTGAGCTTTGCCGTGATACCATAAAAAACAACCATGATGAGAATATTGTGTTTATTATAATTGGTGCAGGGGATATAGAAAAATTGGCATATATGTTAAAATAATTTATTTGACATAAGTGTGTGCTCTATGATATAATGCCGTATAAAGCTTAAATGCTGATATGGCTCAGTAGGTAGAGCACCACCTTGGTAAGGAAAAACCAAGTAAAAAACACCGCTAAATAAGGAGGGTCTGATGGAAGACTAATTTAGGACGGGGCAATTGCCCTAATATGCTGATATGGCTCAGTAGGTAGAGCACCACCTTGGTAAGGTGGAGGTCCCGGGTTCGAATCCCGGTATCAGCTCCAGCAAACTTCTTGTTAAGCACAAGAAGTTTTTTTATTCTGCT
>CADBOH010000073.1 GCA_902796285.1 uncultured Eubacteriales bacterium
CAAGGCGCATAAGAGGAAGGTTGTTATAAAATTCCTTAGCCTCTTCATTGCCGATAACTTCCGCCGGATTGATTCTTGCAATAAGGTCACTAACCTCTCCTTCAAGGTTGTCCAAAATTTCAACCGCTTCAAAAAGTCCAGTTGAAATATCAACATAAGTTGCACCAATTTTGTTGCCATTTTTAAACACTGAAAGTAGATAATTATTCTTTTGCCCTTCAAGCATTTCTTCATCAATAACCGTGCCCGGAGTGATAACCCTAACAACATCACGCGAAAACACCTTGCTTTTGCCAGATGGTTGAGAAAGCTGCTCACAAATAGCAACTTTATGCCCATTTGCAATAAGTTTTGCAATATAGTTTTGAATTGCATGATATGGCACTCCGCACATTGGCGCTTTGCCGGTATCTTTGCCCGTTGACTTGCCCGTCAACACAAGATCAAGTTCTCTTGAAGCAATCACAGCATCTTCATAAAACATTTCGTAAAAATCGCCAAGTCTATAAAGCAAAATGCAATCTTGGTAATTATCTTTTATTTTTTTATACTGTTCCATGCCTGGCGACAATTTAATATCGCTCATCTTTTGTTGTCCTCCTTTTGAATTCTCTTTTCAAGAGCCAAAAGCTTGTTTACTCTTTCATGTTTTATCTTTTCTGGAATTTGATTTTCCATCCTTGCGGCCACTGTGCCCTCTCGTGGCGAATACATAAATGCAAATATACTATCAAATCTAACTTTTTCAATAAGAGAATATGTATCTTCAAATTCCTCATCAGTTTCACCAGGAAATCCAACTATAAAATCTGAAGTCAACCTACAATTAGGTATTTTTGCGCGAATTTTATCGATTATATCCAAATACTTTTCGCGAGTATATTTTCTATTCATAATCTTTAAAATTCTGTTATTTCCACTCTGTGCTGGCAAGTGAATATATTTTTCAATCTTCTCTTCATTAGCGATAGCCTCAATAACATCATCATTTAAATCTTTTGGATGTGAAGTCATAAACGACAAAGTAAAATCACCATCTAATGCGCATATATCATGAAGCAACTTTGCAAAAGTTGTGCCATCGTTTAGATCATTGCCATATGAATTTACATTTTGCCCGAGAAGTGTAAACTTTTTATATTTTCCTTCCTTTAAAAGTTCTTTAATCTCATTTAAAATATTTTCCTCTTTTCTTGACTTTTCTCTGCCTCGAACATAAGGAACAATACAATATGTGCAGAAATTGTTGCACCCCTGCATTATATTGATCCAAGCATTTTCACCACTTGTTCGCTTATAAGGCAAAACTTCATCAATATCACCTTCATTTAACACTTCAAGTTGTCTACCCTTTTTTACTGCCTCAATAAAATAGCCAAGTCTTGGCAGATTAAATGTGCCAAGTACTATATCTATAAATGGGAAGGTTGACATGAGTTTTTGAGCGGTTTCTTCTTTTTGCGTCATGCAGCCACAAACAACAATAATAAGATTTTTGTTTTTCTTTTTCATCTTTTTTAAGTTGCCAACATTGCCAAAAACCCTATCTTCAGCACCTTCTCTCACTGCACATGTATTAAAAACAATAATATCGGCTTCCTCTCTTGTTTGACAAGGAGTATAACCCATATTTTCAAGTATACCAGCGATTTTTTCTGAATCATGAACGTTCATTTGACATCCATATGTAACTATAAAATATTTCATTTTATCCTCTCGTAATATCTCTATATTTTAATATTATAACTAAGTATACTATATTAAAAAAAAAATTTCAACAAAAAAATTACTTAATAAAGTAAATAATTTACAAAGTATTATCCATAATATTTTTGATGAAAAAATATTTAAAGTGGTTTTCAATATTCTTTTTTTCTATCGTTTTTTTAGCACTTGCCGGGCTAGGAATTTATATTTCAATAAACTATGCAGAGGCTAAAAAAATCAAACTTGATGAAAACGCTCTCACATCTCCATCTATGACAATAGAAATTTTTGACAAAGAAAACAAGCCAATAAAGGAATATAATGAAATAAATAATTCATATGCAAAAGTTGATACATTAAAACCATATACCTTGGATGCTTTTGTTTCAATTGAAGATAAGGATTTTTTCAAACATAATGGCATCAATTATAAGAGAATTGCAAAGGCAATGCTAAATAATTTAAAAGCCAAAAGACTAAAAGAAGGCGCATCAACTATCACGCAACAGCTTGTTAAAAACACCCAACTTTCAAGTGAAAAAACTTTTAAAAGAAAGATAAAAGAAGTTGCTCTTGCAAAAAAAATTGAAAGTAAATATAGCAAAAATGAAATACTTGAAATGTACTTAAATGTAATATACTTTGGAAACAATTGTTACGGGATAGAAAACGCGGCAAATTACTATTTTTCAAAGTCAGCAAAAGACCTAAGCATAGAGGAATCCGCTTTGCTTGCCGGAATGATAAAATCCCCATCCAACTACTCACCAATCAAAAACTACGATAATGCACTAAAAAGGCGTAATCTTGTTTTGTCACAAATGTATAATGACGAAAAAATATCAGGTGATACTTACACTCAAGCAAAAAACAAAAAAATAGAACTAAAAATTAACAACGAAAAGAAAAATAAAATAAATTCCTATTCTCAATCCGCCCTAGATGAAGCCGAAAAAATACTTGGACTACCTGCAAGACAAGTTGCAATAAATGGATATAAAATTTATACATATCAAGATCCAGTGAAGCAAAAAAATCTTGAAAGCGCGATTGAAAAGGCTGGGCTAAATAGCGATAACGCAGGAATCGTTATTGACAACAAAACACATGCAGTAAGCGCCTATGTGGGCAAAAGCAACTACAAAATTCTTGACGCAAAACGTCAACCAGGATCCTGCATCAAACCAATTATCGTTTACGCACCAGCGTTAAACGAAGATATAATTTATCCTTGCACACAACTTTTGGATGAAAAAACAACAATTTCTGGTTATAGCCCAAAAAATGTAGGAAATGTTTACCATGGCTATGTCAGCGCAAGAGAGTCTCTGGCAAAATCTATTAATATCCCTGCTGTTAAAGTTTTATCATATGTCGGCATCGAAAAGGCTAAAATGTATGGGCAAGATATGGGAATAAATTTTGATGAAAAAGATGATAGTTACACACTCGCTCTTGGCGGAATGACGTATGGCGTGAATATTTTGCAACTCGCCGGCGCCTACACAACTTTTGCAAATGATGGATATTACTCTGCCCCCAAATTTGTTTCATTTATCACAGATAAAAACAATAAAATTGTGTATGTAAACAAACAAGAATCAAAAAAAGTGTTGCGCGAAGATGCCACTTACCTCTTAACAGACATGCTAAAAACATGCGCAAAAACGGGAACAGCAAAAAAACTTGCCGCACTTAACAATGATATCGCTTCAAAAACAGGAACTGTTGGAAAACCGAATTCAAAAGAAAACTTGGATTGTTGGAACATCTCATACACCAAAGAACAAACATGTGGAATTTGGATTGGCAATCTTGACAACACACCTATATCATATGCAGGAGGCAACCAACCAACTGAAATAGTTAAGGAATACTTTTTGACTGCTGCCGACAATTCAAAACTTGACGCACCATCTTCAATAATATTTAAAAATATTGACTTGGATGAATTAAATGAAAACCACAGAGTTGTACTTGCAAATCCTTACATGCCAGAAAGATATTGTCAGAGCGAAATCTTTTCGAAATTTAACTTGCCAAGTGATATATCAAAAAAATTTACTACAATCGAAAAGCCAAACATAACCAGTAAAGTTGAAAACGGCAACGCAGTAATAAACTTTGATGCAAAGGAATACTTATCATACAACTTTTACAATGGCAACAAAAAACTTGAAAGTGTTGTAGGAAAAAGTGGAAAGCAATCAATTTCATTCCCTGTAGAAAATGAGAAAGAAGAAATTGAAGTCGAAGTTTTTTACACCTTGTCACCACAAATTAACCATTATGAAAAATTGCAACTGATAAAAATTCCAACTAGAAAAGTTGATAATAAATGGTTTATTTAGGCAAAACAACAAAAAAATCACGAAA
>CADBOH010000074.1 GCA_902796285.1 uncultured Eubacteriales bacterium
CATAGGCTGAACTAAGCCATATTTTTCATAAAGGGATTTTGCTTCATCGATCACCCCGTTTTCAACCATGATATCAACACGTTTATTTATTCTATCATACAAAAGTTCTCTATCGAGATTTAGGGCAAAAATCTTGTAGTCGAAATCGCTTTTGCCGCTCTTTTCTTTTTTTGAGCCAAATGTGGCTATCTCAAGCGCCCTAATTACCCTAACTTTATTTTTACCATCAACTTTAAGGGCCAAGTCTTTATCAAGCTCTAAAAGCTTATTGTAAGCGTAATCAAGGCCATTAAGTTCAATTTCATCTTCTATTTTATCTCTAAACTCCTTGTTTTTTTGTACATCACCAAAGTTGTAGCCTTCAACAAGTGCTTTAACATAAAGCCCAGTGCCTCCAACCACAATCGGCAAACAGCCCTTTGACGAAATTTCTTTTATTTTTTCTTTCGTATACTGCGCATAATCAAATGCAGAAAACTCTTGTGTTGGAGATAAAATATCTATGCCATAATGCACAACACCTTGCATTTCGTCTTTTGTAACCTTGGCTGAGCCTATATCAAACTCCTTATAAATTTGAACAGAATCTGACGAGATTATTTGCCCATTAAATTCTTTAGCAAGTTTTACTGAAATATCGGTTTTCCCCACACCAGTTGGTCCCAAAATAAACACAACTTTATTATTCATCTTTCACCTACAAAACTCTTTTAAACATTTTTTCAAACTCATGTTTTGTAATAATCAAGGTTATTGGTCTGCCATGTGGGCAAAGCATAACCCCCTTTCTTACCTCTTCAATAATATAAGCGCATTCATCCTTATCAATCTCATCCCCACCCTTTATAGCATGTTTGCAGGCAGATTGACAAAGTTTTGAGTGAATATAATCGCTTGCCTTTCTATCCCAGCCAATACCCTCTTTAAGTATTTCATCAACAAATGCATCTAGTTTTATGTTTGAAAGCAAAAGTGGAACGCTTGTTATCATATACTTATCGCCATTTTTTTGCAAATCAAATCCTATTTTCTTTAAATCTTCAAGAATTTCGTCGATTTTATGGTTTTCTTTGATGCCGACATTAAATTCATACGGCCAAAGCAAATCTTGCTTTAAAACATTATGCATTTCAATGCTTTTAACAAGTTTGTCGTACAAAAGCCTTTCATGCGCCGCGTGCTGATCAATAAAGTAAATTGCATCACCAAGTTCAATAACTATGTATGTTTTAAATATAGTGCCCAAAATCTTCATTTCATCTTTGACGCTCGCCTCTAAAAATTTGTTTTCTTCGACTCTTGGCTCAGGCATAATAGCGCCAGTTTGATTGAAACTAAATGAATAATTATCTTCAAGTCCTCTGTTTTTTAGCGTAACTTTTTCAAATTCTTTTACAAAGTCAATTTTTGGCGCCAAAGTAGGCTCGTCCGTGTTTATCTCAACCTCTTCAATTTTTACTTGGCCCTTTGCCTGATCAAAACTTCTGCCTTCCGCTTGGTCAATATGAGAAATAACACTCTCAAAAATCGGTTGCACTTGACTAGGCTGCTCTTCTTCACCAGATGAAAGAAAACTTTGTATCTGGTCAACTGATAATAAAGATTTTTCTATTGCTCTTCTAAACATGCCAAATATCTTGTTTGAGTTATCAAATTTGACTTCTTTTTTTGTTGGGTGCACATTTACATCAACATTTTGCGCTGGAATTGTAAGCGACAATACATAAAATGGAAATCTACCCTTCATTAAAAACGATTCAAAAACGCTTTGTACAGCACTTGAAATAAGATAATTTTCAACAAATCTCCCATTTACAAACAACGTTTGAAATGTTCTATTATTTTTTGAAATTTTTGGCTTTGTTACAAAACCATTTATTTTAAAACCATCTTCCTCATAATCTACTGCAACCAAATTATCATATATTTCTTTGCCATAAATTGTAAAAATTACATCTTGCATAGTTGAAGAATATGTGTTGTAAATTTGTTTGCCGTCAACATAATATTGAAAACTTATCTCGCTGTGAGAAAGCATAAATTTTTCAACGATATTTGTTACTTCACCCTCTTCAATCTTTGGTCTTTTTAAAAATTTTGCTCTAACAGGAGTGTTAAAGAAGATGTTGTCACATGACAGTGTTGTACCATTGTTTCTGGCAACATCAACAACTTTTTCAAAATTTCCACCGCTAACTTTTAGCATATACCCAACATCACTTGTTGGTGTTTTTGAAGAAAGTTTTACTTGACAAACAGATGATATGCTGGCAAGAGCCTCACCTCTAAAACCAAGTGACAAAATATTGTCAAGATCTTCAACTTCCTTTATTTTACTTGTTGCATGTGGTAAAAAAGCGGTAACTAAATCCTCTTTTTCAATCCCGCACCCATCATCACTGACTGTAATGTTTTTTATGCCACCTTCGGTTATTTCAATTCTAATGTTTTTTGCCCCTGCATCAATACTATTTTCAACAAGTTCCTTCACAATAGATGCTGGGCGCTCTACAACTTCGCCCGCTGAAATTCTGTTATAAACTTTGGCATCTAAAACATTTATTTTCATGTTTATTCTCCCTTACTTTTTTCAATCAAATCACCAAGTAGCTCAAACGCATACATCGGTGAAATCCTATTGATATCCAAATCCTTTAAAATTGACAAAATTGAAAGTGCAAGTTTGTTGTTTTCATCCGCCCTTTGACGTCTTTCCTTAAACACGCTTGTATCAATTTTTTGATTACACTCTTCAAGAGATAGTGAAATTTCTTTTGCCCTATCAAGCACAGTTTTTGGCACGCCCGCAAGTCTTGCAACTTCAATACCAAAACTCTTGTTTGCGCCTCCACGAATAATTTTTCTTAGGAACACTACTCCATCTTCACGTTCTTGAACAGTAACCTTATAGTTTTTAACCCCTTCAAGAACACCTTCAAGATCAGTAAGCTCGTGATAATGTGTTGCAAAAAGTGTTTTTGCCTTTAACACGGTTGAAATATATTCAACAACCGCCCATGCAATACTAAGCCCATCAAATGTGGAAGTTCCTCTTCCAATTTCATCAAGTATAATAAGGCTCTTTTCAGTGGCGTTGGCAAGTATGGTTGCAACTTCGCTCATCTCAACCATAAATGTACTTTGCCCGAAGGCTAAGTCATCACTTGCTCCAACTCTTGTAAATATGCGGTCAACAATTGGAATTTGTGCCTCTCTTGCTGGCACAAATGAACCAATATGAGCAAGTAAAGTTATTATCGCCACCTGACGCATATATGTGCTTTTGCCTGCCATATTTGGCCCTGTGATAATCATTGTCCTATTTTCGCCATCATCAAGCAAAGTATCATTTGCAACAAAACTACCACTGCTGATAAATTGCTCAACAACTGGATGTCTGCCATCAATTATTTTCAGCTCTTTAACGCCAGCATTTATCTTTGGTTTGCAATAATTATTTGTTGCTGCAACTACTGCAAGAGAAAGTATAGCATCAAGTTTTGCAACCGAACCGCTTACAATTTGCAATGATTCAATATATCTTGAAAGGATATTTTTTATCTCATTATATAGTTCGCTCTCTAAAAGTAATGCCTTCTCTTCACTTCCAACAACTTTATCTTCAATGGCTTTAAGCTCTTCGGTAATGTATCTTTCACTATTAACAGTGGTTTGTTTTCTTTGATATCTTAAAGGAACTTTATCGATTTGCCCCTTACTTACTTCAATATAATATCCAAAAACCTTATTATAATTAATTTTTAAAGTCTTTATATCAGTTGCTTCAATCTCTTTTTTCTCAAGATCTTTCACCCAATCTTTGCCAAGTTGTCTTGCGCTTCTGTACTCATCAAGTTCATGATTAAATCCACGCTTGATATAGCCACCATCCTTCATTATTGAAGATGCATCATCATCAATTGCTTGATTGATAAGTAAAGCAACATCTGTTAAGTCAATAAGCCCATCACGGCACTTTGTAATATAAGAAGATGATAATCCTTCAAGCGCACTCTTGATTTCTGGGATTTTATAAAGTGATTGTTTAAGTGAAAGCAAATCTTTTGGATTAACATTGCCATATGCAATTTTGCCGGCAAGTCTTTCAATATCATAAACCTCATTTAAAAGTGACGCAAGTTTTTCTCTTACAACCAATTTTTTAACAAGTTCTTCAACGCCGTCAAGCCTTTCATTGATTTCTTTACTGTTTAAAAGTGGCTCATCAATCATTTTTCTTAATGCTCTTGCGCCCATACTTGTTTTTGTTTTATCAATCACCCACAAAATTGAGCCAAATTTCTTACGCTCTCTATTAGTGTCAACAATTTCAAGATTTCTTCTTGTGTTTAAATCGATTGTCATGAAATTTTTGTTTCTAATAAGTTTTATTTTGTTTATTGAGCTTAGCCCTCTTTTTTGAGTTTCGGTCAAGTATTCAATAAGTGCCCCTCCACTGCATATAACAGTTGTTTTGCCTTTAAGATCAAAAATGGTCTCGTAATTATCACCAAATTGTTTTTTTAGGTTGTCATCCGCTCTTGAAAATCCAAATGCCCATTCATAATATAGATTGAGTTTTTGTGTGCCCCCAAGG
>CADBOH010000075.1 GCA_902796285.1 uncultured Eubacteriales bacterium
AATTTTCCTCGTCATCGTTTTCTTTTTGTTTTTTTGGTTTTCCTATATCTTTATAGCATTCAAGTTCCTTGCTGAGTACAAATCCGGTAAGCATTATACAGCCCCTTTCGTATTCTTCGTAGTCCACTATGAAAATATCATTTGAGTTCAATAAAATTTCACGTTCTGTTTCAAATGGAGAAAATTGTGTAATATCAAGCCCCTGTGTCCCCTTTGGAGCAAACAATCTAAGTGTTACAAACTCCGTTGCATGAGCACCGAAACAGTCTTCAAATAAAAGTGAAGTGCTTGAAAAACCATTGTCTTCAAAACACATCCCAATAGCTTTGGATAAGTCGCTCACACCAAATCGTTTTTGAAGATATCCTTTTTCTAGCCCTCTGTAAAGTATCATATTGTAAGGAAGTTGGTTTTTTAAAACTTCATTTAGTTGAGGCATCAGTTTATATGTTTTTACCATGTTACTGCACTTTATTGCAAAATTTAATGTGTAGTGGAGATAGTTGCCAAGGTTCATATTTTTTAATACATCAAAAGAACTAAATATGTTTTTGTTTATTTCTTGTTTAACAACATTGCAAACATCATCAATTAAATCAAGTTCTTCTTTTGAAAGCGGTGATTTTTTTTCAAATTCCCAACTTTCGATCAATCTTTCTTTTTCCTTTTTAAAAAGTTGTTTTGGGGTTGCAAGGTTTCTTTTGAATTGTGCAACGTTTGATTCTGAGTTTGAATAGAGTGTAAGCGCCATTGCTTGTGGAAGAGAGATATTGCGTTGTTTTAATATTTCTTTAAGAGCCAAATATTTGTGTTTTGCATTAGCACCATTAGGCTTAATACCGTTTAAGATGTCATCAATAACGCTACTGAAGTTTTCAACGGCAGCAAATTCATGTATATTAAAATACTCGTTATAACCTCTAAGCAAATATAAAATTTGGCTTTCGCTAAAACCTTTTTCAGTCAAGATCTTTCTTATTTGTTGTTCGTATTTTCTTGTAAAAACCTTTTTCATATTTCCTCTATTAATATATTAACATATAAAAAGTGTTTTTTCAATACATAATTTCGTTTATTTAAACAAAAAGAAGGGCAAAATGCTCTTCTTTCTATAATTTCATCAATGAAATTGTTAAATAATCACAAACAATGTTGTGGTTATTCGATTACTCAAAGTAAAACAAACTTTCAAATCGAACTTCAAGTGCCAAGCATAAGAGATATGCAAGTTTTGCGGTTGGGCTAAATGTACCCTTTTCAATTGCAATTATTGTCTGTCTTGTTGTTCCCACCATTTCTGCAAGTTTAGATTGTGAAAAACCTTGTTTTTCTCGATATAATTTTACTTTGTTTTTAAAGATTAGTTCATCCATCAAAACCACACTCCTGTTACACATAAAATAAATCTAACAAGAAAGAATACAAAAGCAAGGCCTTCAAGTATCGCGCCAATCAAAACCTGCCAAGGTCTTTTTGCCAAAAAGAACTGCAACGTGTAAAACACGCTTGCCCACAAAAAGCAAAGCGACGCGATGGCATAGATGGCAGAAAAATGCTTTAAAGCGCCTTCAACAATCATTAAGGCAATCGCAGCAACTCCAACAACAACAAGCGAGATCCATGAACTTTTTGAAATTTTTTCTTTTTCCATTTCTCCTACAACGGCTTTCTTTTTGCCTGCCTTTTCTAAAACTTCTTTATTTTCCATAAATACCTCCTTTAAAAAAGCTGTAAAGTTTTCTTTACAGCTATATTATATGTTAAAAATTGCGCAATGTCAAGTTTTCTTTACATATTTTTTAAATTAATTATTAAAAATAATCTGGGTGATTGCTTGCAACCAAAATAGCAACATTCCAAAACTCTCCAAACAAGATTTTGCCAACTTGCAATTTTTTAAACTTGATAAGTTTTGGATCAATGAGCATTTTAAAATATAATCCCAAGCAGTCAACATCAACCGCGTAATATTTCTTTTTAGTCCATTGATTTTTTAAAATTTCAGCTTTTCTAATAATTCCACTTACATACCCAGTGCTTTTGTTTCCTTTAAAGGCGGCGATGTAACTTTCATCAGCAAACCCTATTTCGCCATTTCTTCTTTTTTGTTCTAGTTCAGCCAAAGAGAAAGACTTGCCAGGGGTGGTAGGCTCTTTTACATTAACGTAATTTGCAAAACTGCAAAGTTTTAATGTGTCACCATCTGGGTTGTCTGGAGTTTGAAAAAATATTTCACAGTTTGGGCAGCAAAACCAAAAAGGGATGTCATCTTTTATTACTTGAATTGTAGGAAAATCATCTGCATACCTTTCCATTGCAACCTTTGGATAGCCTTCCTCAGTTTTTTCTATTTTAGAATAAATTATCTTTGGGGATGAACCCCTTTCATTGTTGTGGGCAGGACATAAATATTCAATTCCACTAACGCCAACGTTGCAAAAATATCTTATTTCCCCAATTTTTTTCATGTGCAATTCGGGATTCTTTTCTCCTAGACCATCATCAATATTCCAAAACATGAAAGGAAGATTTTTGTCTGTGAGTAGTTTGATTATGTTCTTTTTAAAACCGGCTTCATTTTTAAATTTAAAACCAACATCTGAGTAATGACTCATTTTTCCTCCGTAAATAAATTTTGCAAGAGCTTATGCACTCGCATTAAATTTTAACAATGTAGTTGAAATTTTTGTTTGGTGCGGATAACAGGAGTTGAACCTGCACCCTTTCGGACTGGAACCTAAATCCAGCGTGTCTGCCATTCCACCATATCCGCATAAGACGTTTTTATTATACACAAAAATAAATTTATTTGCAAGCAAAAGTAAAAAAATAAATAGGAGTTTTAAATTTTGCAAAATGATAAACAAAATTGAATAAAAAGGGGCAAAAATCTTGAAAAAGCGTTTCTTTTATGTTATTATATTTATAAGATATGGTTTTAGGAGGAGTGATGAAGGCTATATTTACAACATCTCGCAATAACAAAAAAGTGGTTTATGATATGAAAATTGAAAAGGATGGAGATGTTTATGAAATCAACTGCCTTGATAAAAGTGGGCAGAGCATGGGCT
>CADBOH010000076.1 GCA_902796285.1 uncultured Eubacteriales bacterium
AGCCCAAAAAACTCTAAATCGCTGCCAATTTTAAAGTATGCAAACACAGCAACAATAACTGCAATACCAACTTGTCCAATAATCTTTTGATATGGCTTTAATCCCTCGTTTTTGCGAAATCTAATTTTAATAAAGTCGTCAAGAAATCCTAGCAAGGTATACCCAAGCATGATAACAAGCGGCAAAATCATTAAAACAAAATCCCCTCGCATAAAAATTAGTGATGCTATAATTGATGCAAAAATAAATATTAGCCCACCCATCGTTGGAGTGCCACTTTTGCCAGCATGCTTGTCCACATAATGAAGAATGGTTTGTGAAAATTTAAGTTTTCGGCATAGTGCAAGAATAGGAAATCCCAGCAAAATAGAGCAAGATAGCGCAACAAAAAAGACTAAAAAATAACTGAGCATACTTTTCTCCTTTAAAATAAATATATAGTTATGATGTGTAAAATATTATCTTTAAAACAAAAAAGAAAATTTTAAATTTAACCCCCGTTTTTATTTGACATATTTTGCCAAAATATCCTATCATCAAACTATGGAAAGATTAAATGGAAAGATAGTCGCACAAGACATCAAAAATCAAATAAAGATTGAAATTGAAAGTCGGTTGACGCATGGCAAAAAGCCACCTTGCCTTGCTTGTATTATTGTTGGGGATAATCCAGCCAGCCAAGTGTATGTTTCATCAAAAGTAAAAGCCTGCAACGCAGTTGGCATGAAAAGTGTTGTTCGCGCATTGCCAGAAAAAACCAGTGAAAGCGAGGTCATCTCTGTTATCAACCAGTTAAATAATGATGATGAAATTTCAGCAATTCTCCTTCAACTTCCCCTGCCAAAAGGGCTTGATGAACGCAAAATATTAAATTATATTTCACCCGAAAAAGATGCTGACGGATTGACCGATATTCTGCTTGGCAAACTCTTTGCGGGCACGAATAAAATTGCCCCATGTACCGCAAGTGGAATAATAAAAATTTTAGATGCTTACAACATTGATCCATGCGGAAAACGAGCAGTTGTAATTGGCAGAAGCCTTCTTGTTGGAAAGAGTGTGGCTGTGCTATTAGAAGAGCGCAATGCAACTGTTACGGTTTGCCACTCGAAAACAAAAAATCTTGCCGACATAACCAAGGAAGCCGACATTCTCATTGTTGCTATAGGAAAGGAAAAATTTGTAAAAGCTGATATGATAAAACTTGGCGCTACTGTTATAGATGTTGGAATAAACCGAACTGATAATGGAATTGTTGGTGATGTTGACTATGAAAATGTAAAGGAAAACTGCTCATTTATCACCCCTGTCCCTGGTGGCGTTGGGCCGATGACAATAGCAATGCTTCTTTCAAATACGCTTGAGCTTGAAAAAGATAGGGAGGTTTAATATGAGTTTAGCTGATAAGTATTTCGTAAAAAACTGCAAGGATATTTTAAAAAATGGTTTTTCAGATGAAAACCTTGAGGTAAGGCCTCATTGGGAAGATGGTACTCCGGCCCATACTATAAAAAAATTTTGTATAGTAAATAGATATGACCTTTCAAAAGAATTCCCTATCATGACGCTTCGCAAAACTGCATTTAAAAACTGCGTTGATGAACTTTTGTGGATATGGCAAAAAAAGAGCAATGATATTCACGAATTGCATAGTCATATCTGGGATAGCTGGGCGGATGAAAAAGGTACAATTGGAAAAGCATATGGTTATCAACTTTCCGTAAAGCACAAATATAAAGAAGGTATGTTTGACCAAGTGGATAGAGTTTTGTATGACCTTAAACACAATCCTTCTTCACGAAGAATAATGACAAACATTTACAACCATCACGATTTATCTGAAATGGGGTTATACCCTTGCGCATATAGCATGACATTTAATGTCACCGGAAATAAACTTAACGCAATTTTAAATCAACGCTCACAAGATATGCTCACTGCAAACAACTGGAATGTTTGCCAATATGCAATACTTGTGCATATGTTTGCAAGAGCGAGCGGACTTGAAGTTGGAGAGTTTGTTCATGTAATCGCTGACGCACATATTTATGATAGACATATCCCTCTTGTTAAAGAAATTATGAAACACAAACAATACAAAGCACCAAAACTAGAGATCGACCCAAATGTCAAAGATTTTTATGATTTTAAGGTTGATAGCTTTAAACTTGTTGACTACAAATATAACGACAAAAAATATAAAATCGAAGTTGCAATATAGGAGAAAATATGAATTTTATTGTCGCGGCAGACAAAAATTATGCAATAGGCAATAACGGAAAACTTTTGTATCATATCCCAGCCGACCTTGAATATTTTAAACATATGACTCTAAACAAAGTTGTGGTTATGGGAAGTAAAACATTTTTATCACTGCCAAAACATCCCCTGCCCAATAGAACAAATATTGTTTTATCAAAACATACATCTCATTTTGAAGGGGCGATTACCGTGCATGATTTAGATGAACTTGCCGTAGCGCTTAAAGACTTTAATGACAGCGAAGTTTTCGTTATTGGAGGCGGAGCGATTTACAAACAGCTGATTTCGTACTGCGAGTATGGGTATGTTACAAAAATATATGCAAACACAAATGCGGATACTTTTATTGAAAATATGGACATAAGTGATAATTGGATTTTAGAAAATTCTTCTCCAATCTTTACTGAAAATAATTTAGACTTTCAGTTTTTAACCTATAAAAATTTAAATGTTAAAAGATTGTAAAAAGCAGCAAAATCATGAAATTTGCTGCTTTTTTGTGAAAAAATTGTCGTTTTTTGAGTTTTTTATATAATTTTTAACAATATTGGTATCATTAAATGGTATTTTTTC
Organism: uncultured Eubacteriales bacterium; assembly: GCA_902796285.1. Lineage (GTDB taxonomy): Bacteria > Bacillota > Clostridia > Christensenellales > UBA1242 > Caccovivens. The sequence goes on from CADBOH010000076.1 coordinate 2,836, forward strand.
GCCACAAATTTCTTGATAATTTTCAGCGCCTTTGCCAGCAATTAAAATAACCTCGCCGTTTGAAAAGTTCTTAATCCCATACTCAATAGCCTCTTTTCGTGAGGTTATTTTTATTGCGCGATTATCGCCACTTAAAACATCATCAATTATCTTTTCTGGATCCTCTGTTCTTGGATTGTCGCTTGTAACTATCACCTCATCAGCAAGCCTTAGGGCAATCTCCCCCATCGTATGCCTTTTACTCTTATCACGATCTCCCCCACACCCAAAAATAACGACCACTTTTTGGCTGCTAATTTCTTTGATTGACTTTAAAATATTTTCAAGCCCATCTGGCGTGTGCGCATAATCTATTATCACATAGCCTTTACCATTTTTTATCACATTAAACCTGCCAGCAATACTCTTTATTGTTTTTAGTGCTGGCACTATTTCATAGTTTTTAACTCCAATTGCTCGACAGACAGCTATAGCAGCTTCAGTATTTAAAACATTATATCCACCAACCAATTTTGTGCTAACGGTAAAGATATTATTTTCACAAACATATTTAAAAGTCGTACCAGAAAGGTCGCTTTTTATATTTGCTGCAACAATATCACAACCTTTCAAGCCATAAGTCAAGCACTTTGCAACTGAATTTTCATTGTATGCTTTGCAATATTTATTTTCACCATACACAAATTTATGTTTAACTTCATACTCTTCAAAAAATTTTATTTTTGCAAGCGCATAACTTGTCATATCACCAAAATAATCAAGGTGGTCTTGCGTAATATTAGTGAGAACTCCCACCTCAAACCTTATATCATAAATTTTGTCTAGAAATAGTGCATGAGCCGATACTTCCATAACTACATACCTGCAGCCAGACATAAACATTTTATAAAAAATTTTGTGCAGCATATATGGATCTGGCGTAGTCATATTAGTTTGTAAAAATTTTTTATTTTCACACCATTTTGCCCCAAAAGTGCCAATAATCCCAACTTTTTTTCGCGTTTTTTGTAGAATTTGATAAATTATGCTTGTAACAGTAGTTTTTCCGTTGGTGCCTGTGACACCAATAATTTTCATTTTGTCACAACATTTTTTAAAAAAATTTTTGCAAGCAAGAGCATAGATTTTTCTAGCATTATCCACTTTTATATATCGATCGTTTTTATAATCACACTCACCAATAATAGCGCTCGCCCCTCTTGCAAAAGCTTCTTCAATAAAATTGTTCCCGTCTTGATCCTTACCCCTCAACGCAATAAAAACATCCCCTACTTCTACCTGCCTGCTATCAATTTTGATGTCTTTTACTTCTTCGTCAAGCAGTTTCTTGCTAACAACAAAAGTATTTATACCATGTAAAATTTTCTTTAATTTCATAACCCCTACTTTTTAAACTTACTCCCAAAGGCCATGTCTATATATTTTTGTATAGCCACTGAGTTAAAACAATAATTTATTTTTTTCTTTTCATCACTCTTTTTTATAGCGCTTTCAATTATTAATTTTTGCAAATCAGCAAACTTGCCATCAAACATGTCAAAGGCAAGTGAGCCAGGCACCGAATTAGGCTCGTTTACATAAAGCTTACGCTCTTTTTCGCTATACAAAAAATCAATTCTTACAACGCCATCTAAGTCAAGCGCTTCATAAACTCTTTTGCAAAGTTTTTTGATTTTGTCCTCTAGTTTTGCTTCAATATTTTGTTCGGCGCTATTTTGATTGTTTAAGTATTTTTGCTCAAAAGTATAAATTTTGTTTTTGTTGACCTCCTTAACATGACTCAAATATACTTTGTCATCACATCTCACGGCTGCGCAACAAAACTCTCTGGCTTCGTTAATAAATTTTTCAACTATAATTTTGTTATCAAATTCAAAAGCATCCTCTATTGCCTTAGCGAGCATATCTTCACATGAACATATGCTTATCCCTACGCTGCTGCCAAGCCTAGCAGGTTTAACAACACAGGGGAAAGATATTTTTTCGCTAATTTTTTCAATTACATTTTTTTTGTTTTTCTTGTATTCACTAGTGCTAAACTGTTCATATGCTGGTGTGTCAATATGCTCACTAATAAGAAATTTTTTAGTCAAAACCTTATCCATTGTTATAGCGCTTGATGGCAGTGAGGGGCTTGTATATGGGATCCCGCACAACTCCAAAAGTCCCTGCAATGAGCCATCTTCGCCGCCATGTCCATGCATACAAATGAGGGCACAGTCCACTTTTATTTTGCTTTTAATTTTATTGTTTTTTAAGATAAAAATTTCGTTTTTGCCCAAATTGAAGCCAATTTCTCGCATTTTTTTGACTTTTTTTGTAAAATTTAAGTAAATTTCTGGATTTGTCAAATTTTCACTAGTTACAAATTTGCCATCTTCTGTTACATAAATTGGCAACATTTTATACTCACTTGG
>CADBOH010000077.1 GCA_902796285.1 uncultured Eubacteriales bacterium
TATTTTCCAATATTCTCAAAGAGAAGGGACCGTGGCAAGCAAGCTTTACAAAGATTTGCCAAAAGAGATAAAACAGCAAAGATTTGAAAAACTTGAAAAACTTAACAACAAATTAAAAAGAAAATTTATTAAATCAAACAAAAAAGCGAATGTGCTTATTGAAGAGAAAGTTGATGGATTTTACGTTGGATATAGTGAGAACTATATTAGATGCTATTTGACATCACAAGAGGACCTGACAAACCAAATTGTTAGCGTCAAAATTTTGAAGCCTTTCAAAGATGGCGCTCTTGTAAAAAAGATTTAAGTTTTGCTTGACAATCAAATAAGGGTTGTGATATAATAGACAGGAAATTAGAAATTAGAAGGTGGTGGATAACTTGACAACTGTTAAAGTAGGCGAAAATGAAACACTTGAATCAGCTCTTAAAAGATTCAAAAGAAAATGCCAAAAAGACGGTATCATCGGCGATATAAGAAGAAAAGAAGCCTATGATAAGCCTAGCGTTGCTAAAAAGAAAAAGAGAGAAGCAGCTAGAAAAAGAGCTAGAAAAAGAGGCTAAAATCGTTATTATTCAAAAAAATAAATTTAAATAAAAGGAGAAAATCATGGCTAATATTATTGACCAAATCGAAAAAGAAAATATGAAAGAAACTCTCCCAGAATTTAATATCGGTGACACTGTTAAAGTTGGTGTTAGAATTAAAGAAGGAGAAAAGTCAAGAATACAGGCTTACGAAGGTGTTGTTATCGCTCGTAAAAACGGTGGCGTTAGAGAAACTGTTACTGTTAGAAAGATTTCAAACGGCGTTGGTGTTGAGAGAACATTCCCTCTTCACTCTCCACTTGTTGCAAACATTGAAGTGGTAAGAAAGGGTAAACCAAGAAGAGCAAAACTTTACTACGTTCGTGAGCTCACTGGAAAAGCAGCTAAAATCAAATCAGCTGACAACAATTAGTTTAAAAAAGTCTTGTAAAAGGCTTTTTTTTATTAAAAAAGAGGGGCAAATGATAAGTAAAATTGATGTTCAAAATTTTATAAAAAGCAATCGCGATGATAAAAATGCTGAATTTGAAAGGAAGTTGATTTTTACTAAATATGATATTTATGGGCTAAAAACTAATGTGCTTGAATCGTACGCAAAAAAACTTTTAAACGAGCAGGTTGATTTTAAAAATTTTCTTCCACCACAATCATATGAAGAAATTGTTATATATGGGATATTGATAGGCAAGTGCAAGCAAAATGCTAAGGAGAAGGTGGAAATGTTAAAACTCCTGTTGCCATATATCGACAATTGGGGCAGTTGTGACACTATTTTATCTAGGCTAAAAAACATGGAAAGCGAGAGCGAATTTTTCTTTTCGCTACTGTCAAATGTTAATCCATTTTATCAAAGATTTGGCATAGTTTGGATTTTGAAGTATTATTTAAAAATTGATATAAAAAAGTCGCTTTTTTTGATAAAAACGACAAAAAATGATGATTTTTATTTAAAAATGGGCAAAAGTTGGGCTTATGCAGAGGCTTTCATTTATGATTTTGACCTAACACTTAAAACACTTTTAAATGATGAGGATGACTTTTTTATTATAAAAAAATCAATTCAAAAAGCACTTGAATCATATAGGATAACTAGCGAGCAAAAAGGGTTGCTAAGAAAAGTAAGAGAAAATTTGGGCAAATAAAAAAGAGGAGAATACTTCTCTTTTTTTATTTGGAAATATAGTTAATTTATATTATAATATCAATATAGCGGCATTTTTAAAAATGTAAAAATCAAAAGAGAGGATAAAGTATGCTTTCAAAATTATCGAGTTTTGCTTTAAAAGGAATTGAAGGATATAAGGTTGATGTTGAAACAGATGTTGGCAATGGGCTCCCACATTTTGAAATTGTTGGGCTTGCTGATACTGCAATCAAGGAGTCAAAGGAAAGAGTGCATGCTGCAATAAAAAACAGTGCCTTTGATTATCCAATAAAAAGGGTTACAGTAAATCTTGCCCCAGCAGATATAAAAAAAGAGGGCTCTTTGTTTGATTTGCCAATTGCAATTTCCATTCTTGCTTGCAATGAAGAAAACAAAATTAAAAACGAAAAAAAATATGTTTACCTTGGAGAACTTTCTTTTGATGGTGGAGTAAAAAAGGTAAAGGGTGTTTTGCCGCTTTTAATTTCAGCAAGACAACTTGGATATAAAAAGTTTATAATCCCAAAAGAAAATGAAGTTGAAGCAAGTTTTATTGAGGGGATTGAGGTTTATCCAGTTTCATCATTAAGAGAGACGGTTGACTTTCTTAAAGGTGAGAAAGAAATTGAAATGGTTAAAACATGCAAGTTTGAAGATATTGTTAAAAATGAATATATGGGACTTGATTTTTCAAACGTGAAAGGTCAGCATGTTGCTAAAAGGGCGCTTGAAATTGCCGCAGCGGGTGGACATAATCTTTTAATGATTGGGCCTCCTGGAAGCGGAAAAAGTATGCTCGCAAAAAGTTTTCCAACCATACTGCCTGATTTGACGTTTGAAGAAGCACTTGAAGTTACCAAAATTCACTCTATCGCTGGTATACTTGATTTAAAAGAAGGGATCGTTTCTCAAAGACCTTTTAGAAGCCCTCATCATACGACAACAACGATTGCTTTGACGGGTGGAGGCATGCATAGTAAACCGGGTGAAATTTCAATGGCAGATAATGGGGTGCTATTCTTAGATGAATTTCCAGAGTATTCAAGGCAGTCAATTGAAACTTTGCGTCAGCCACTTGAAGATGGCGTGATTACTGTTGCAAGAAACAATCAAACAATCACATATCCTGCAAACTTTACACTTATAGTTTCACTTAATCCATGTCCATGTGGGAATTATGGATCAAAAGAAAAAGAGTGCACTTGTTCTGCGGCAGCTATAAACAAATATTTATCAAAACTTTCAGGGCCTATCATGGATAGAATTGACATACATGTTGAGGTTGGCAATGTTACTTATCAACAATTAAAAAGTGAAGAAAAAGAAGAAAGCTCACAAACTATTAAAGAAAGGGTTGACAGGGCAAGAAATATTCAACTTGAAAGATTTAAAAATGAGAAGATATATTGCAATGCTAAGATGAATGTTCCGCAAACAAGAAAATATTGTAAACTAGATGAAGATGGCGAAAAGATTTTAAGAAATGCGTTTGATAGATTGAAATTAAGTGCTAGAGCGCATGACAAAATATTAAAGGTTGCAAGAACTATTGCCGATCTTGATGGCAGCGAAAATATTAAAGCAAGTCATGTTGCCGAAGCAATATCATACAGAACACTTGATAGAAAATACTGGCAAAATTAAAGCAAAAAGGATAGAAAAATGGATGATTTTAAAGAGTTTTTAGTCTTTCTTTCTCAATTTGATTATACACACTCAAAGTTTGAGCAAATTTTAAATTGTGTTGGAGACAACCCAACTCTTAAAAAATTTTGCAAAACAAAGTTTGACGAAAAGGTGCTTTCAAAAGAACATTTTGAGCAAATGGTTAATCTTGCAGATAAAACTATGGTTGCCAACTATTTTACAAATTTACAAAACGATGATATCACACTTTTGACAAAGTATGATGAAGATTATCCTGAAAAGCTGAGAGGATTTTATGATGCACCATTTTTTCTATTCTGCAAAGGGGACATTTCACTTTTAAATAACCCATCCATTGCTGTTGTGGGCACAAGAAAACCGTCAAGTTATGGCAAAATGGTTACAAATAAAATTGTTGGTGACCTTGCATGCGCGGGCATAACCATTATAAGTGGGCTGGCGTACGGACTTGATAGTGTTGCTCATAGAAAAACACTTGAGGTTGGAGGTAAAACGATTGCAGTTCTGGGCTCTGGATTTAATAAAATATATCCAACAGATCATGCAGGACTTGCAAGAGAAATTGCTGAAAAGGGGCTTTTGGTGAGTGAATATCCACCATCAAAAACAGCCACAAAATATACTTTTCCTCAACGCAACAGAATTATTTCTGGATTAAGTGATGGCGTGCTAATCACAGAAGCGAGTTTTAAAAGTGGAACAATTCTTACAAAGGATTTTGCTCTTGAACAAGGCAAAAACATATACGCCGTTCCGGGCAATATTGATAGCAACTTATCACAATTAACAAACGATGTGATTAAGTCAGGGCAAGGCATGCTTGTTGACTGTGCAAAAGACATATTAGATGATTTTGATCTTGATGAGGTAAAAGAAAAACGCAAGATTGATTATCAACTTTCTATGGAAGAGCAAATAATAGTAAACATACTTTCAGGCGGAGCAAAAGAGTTTGACCAAATCGTCAAAGAAAGTGGAATAAATACAAATTTAGTCAACAGTTATTTGACAACGCTTGAAATAAGTGGGATAATAAGTAGGTTGCCAGGCAACCTTGTAACATTAAACTAGATTGGAGGAAATTTTGAAATTAGTTATTATTGAATCACCGTTTAAAAGAGAAGCTTTAAAAAAATATTTGGGAAATGATTATGAAGTTTTTGCAACAAAGGGGCATATAAGAGATTTGCCACAAAAAAGTTTTGGACTTGATGCTAGCAAAAATTTTGAACCAAAATATGAAATTGTGCCTGATAAAAAACAACTTATTGCAGACCTTAAAAAGAAGGCGGGACAATGTGAAGAAGTTTATATCGCAACCGACCCGGATAGAGAGGGGGAGGCAATTTCATGGCACGTTGCAAATGTGCTTGGGTTTGATGCAGATAAAAATTGCAGAATAGAATTTAATGAAATTTCAAAAAAGGCAGTTACAAAAGCGCTTGAAAATCCAAGGAAAATTGATATTAAACTTGTAAACGCACAACAAGCAAGAAGAGTGCTTGATAGAATGGTGGGATACAAATTATCTCCAATTTTATGCAAAAAGATAGCCCCTAAACTATCTGCTGGTAGAGTGCAATCGGTTGCACTTAAACTTGTTGTAGATAGAGAACGAGAAATTGAGGGGTTTGTACCTGAGGAATACTGGAATGTTGTAAGTCAATTAAAGAAAGAAAAAAGCGAGCTCAAAGCCTCACTTGCAACATACAAAAAGAAAAAGTTGCAACCTAAAAACAAAGAAGAAGTTGACAAAATACTTAAAGATATTGAAGGCAAGGATTTTGTTGTTGAGGAAATAAAAAAGAGCAAAACAAAATCACATGCTCCTGCACCATTTACTACTTCAACTATGCAACAAGATGCATTAAATAAACTTGGCATGAGCCTTTCAAGAACGACTGCTGCAGCTCAGCAACTTTATGAAGGGGTTGAAGTTAAGGGCGAAGGGAAAATTGCGCTTATTACATATATAAGAACTGACTCCGTTAGAGTTTCGGTTGATGCACAAAATGCATGTCTTGCTTTTATTAAGGAAAAATATGGGGCAGAATTTGTTCCAGAAAAACCAAATGTTTATCACACTAAGGAAAATGCACAAGATGCGCACGAAGCGATAAGGCCAATTACAATGGATATCACGCCTGAAATGGTTAAAGAAACGCTTACTAGCGATAACTACAAACTTTACAAGCTCATTTACGAGAGATTTTTAGCCAGCCAAATGACACAGGCAGAGTATGCATCAGTTGCTGTGAATATTGATTGCAATGGGTATGGCTTTAAAGTTAACGGCAAAACAATGGAATTTCCTGGTTATACAGCAGTTTATAAAGAATATGTTGAAGAGGAAAATAAAGATGGTCTTGCTGGAAGACTTCCTAAAATGGAAAAAGGCGATAAACTTGAACTTGTTAAAATGCTTACAGAACAAAAATTTACAAAACCACCTGTAAGATACACAGAAGCAAGTCTTGTTAAGGCGATGGAAGAAAAGGGAATTGGTAGACCTGCAACTTATGCAGCAACAATTACATTATTGACATATAGAAAATATGCAGAAAAGGAAGGTAAATATCTTGTTCCAACCGAGCTTGGTAGAAAGATTACTGAATACCTTGAAAAGTTTTTCTCAAGTGTTATTAACGTAAAATTTACTGCTTATATGGAAAACAGACTTGATGATATTGCCTCAAAGGATGAAGATTGGCACACAGTTGTATGCAACTTCTGGAATGGATTTGAACACCTTTTAGGAAGGGCAGATGCTAGTGCGCTCACAATGAAAGAGCCACCAAAAGAAACAGATATTGTTTGTGAAAAATGCGGCGGAAAGATGGTTATAAGACAAGGCAAATTTGGAGAATTTTTAGCTTGTTCCAACTTTCCAAAATGCAAAAATACAAAACCACTTGAAGAAAATGTTGTTAAGGGCAAATGCCCAGAATGTGGTAGCAACATGCTTGAAAAAAAGAGCAAGAAGGGAAAGATTTTCTACTCTTGTGAAAGATATCCTGATTGCAAGTTTATGAGTTGGGATGTTACAACAGGTGAAAAATGCCCAAAATGTAATAGTCCAATTATCGTAAAAGGCAAAATGGTAAAATGTAGCAATCACGAGTGTGATTACAAAGGATAAAAAATGAGTGTTTTTAGACCGCAATTTGTGAATATTATTGGTTCTGGGTTTGCCGGCATAGAGTGTGCTTTATTTTTGGCAGGGCATGGCATAAAAGTTCATCTTTTTAATGTGGAAAGAGAAAATAAAGAAGATTATGTTGATTTTGTTGAAAAGATTGAGTTTGAACCATCAAAAAAGCGAAAAGTTTTTGAACAAGTGTTGTTAAAAGAGTTGGAGATGCTAGGCAGCCCTCTGGTAAGATATGCCCTAAAAGAGAACATAACATTTGAAAGAAAAAACTATAAGATGCTTATTGATTATGGGCGCAAGATGATTGAGGAAAATGAAAATATCAATGTTTTTCCAATTTCAATAAGTCAAATAAACCCATCCGAAATTACTGTTATTGCAACAGGCAATCATACTAGCGAAAAACTGATGGATTTTCTTATCAAATATTTTGGATATATGAACTGTTTTAAAAGGGTGGGAATATTCCCAGTATTTGACAAGGCAAATGAGACAAAAATGTTTAAAAGGCCAGACAAGGAGAATAGATTTTATATTCCTCTGTCATATGAGAAATATATAAGATTTATAAACCTTATCAAATATTATTCACATGAGGTTGACAAGGATTTTAACTTTGAAGAAAACACTATGGAATGGCTTGTCAACAAAGGCAAAGATGATTTAAGAAACTTTGCAATGAGGCAGATTTATGTTGAAGGGCTTGAAGAAAAGCCATATGCTGTTGTTAGAATAAAAAGAACTGAAAATGGATATAGAATGGATGATGTTTATTCAAATTATCCGCAAGAATTTCAGGAAGATATATTTAAAAGCCTTGAACCTCTCAAAGATTCAAAATTAATCAAAAAGGCAGATGTTGTTAGCTCTTGCCTATTAAATTCAAAATTTATTATAAATGGGCACAGCCAATCCGTAAAAAATGAGAACATATTCTTTGCAGGCTCAATACTTGGTATTGATGGGGCCCTAGATAATATAGCGACAGGGCTAAGCGCGGCTATAAACATAAACAAATATTTTAATGAATATCAAATGGTTCCCTTGCCAGAAAACACTTGCATAGGGGCAATAATGAGGGAATTGACTTCACTTGAAGAGGTTAAACCTGAGATGTTTTTTGAGGACTATAGGATGCTAAAAAACATAGAAAATTTAGATGATAAAAAACTAATAGATAGATTGTTTGCTAGTTCGGCAGAAAATCTTGAAAAATTTAAGGAGAATTATAAACATGGAAAGCGTATTTAGAGGAACCACAATTTGTGGGGTAAAAAGAAATGGAAAAATTGCAATTGCAGGTGATGGGCAAGTTACAATGTCAGAAAGTGTGATTTTTAAATCAAACGCACATAAGGTAAGAAGAATTTATAACGATAAAGTAGTTATTGGATTTGCAGGATCGGTTGCAGATGCTTTTTCACTTTGCGAAAGATTTGAAAACATGCTTAACAAATTCTCTGGCAACTTAATGAGAAGTGCGGTTGAACTTGCAGGAACATGGAGGGAAGACAAGGCGTCAAGACAACTTAACGCAATGATGATTGTGGCTGACAAAGATCAACTTCTTATTGTTAGTGGAACGGGCGAGGTTATTGAACCAGATGATGATGTTTGTGCTATTGGATCTGGTGGAAACTATGCACTTTCTGCTGCAAAAGCCCTAAAACAATGTACCAAAATGTCTGCTGTTGAAATTGCAAAAAAATCACTTGAAATTGCAGGACAAATATGTGTATTTACAAATGACCATATCACAGTAGAGGAGGTTTAAAATGGATTTAACACCAAGACAAATCGTTGAAGAACTTGATAAATATATTATCGGACAACCAAAAGCAAAAAGAGCAGTAGCTATTGCTTTAAGAAATAGATATAGAAGAAGCAAACTTCCAAAAGAAGTTAGAGAAGAAATTACTCCAAAAAATATTATTATGAGAGGCCCAACTGGTGTTGGTAAAACTGAAATTGCAAGAAGACTTGCAAAACTTGTTAAAGCACCTTTCATTAAGATTGAAGCAACAAAATACACTGAGGTTGGTTACGTTGGCAGAGATGTTGAAAGTATGATAAGAGATCTCGTTGAAGTTGCTGTAAGAATGGTTAAAGATGAAAAGGCACATGAGGTTGAAGCCAAGGTTAAGCCAATCGTTGATGGAAGAATTTTGGATGCAATTTGTGATTCTCGTAGGGCAAAAGATATTCCAGTTGACAAAACTCTTGTTACTGATGAGTATAATGCTGGCAATCTTGAAAAAGAGGAAATTGATGTTACAGTCGCTGACAATCCAAAACCTATGGTGGCGATTGGAGGTCCAGAGTTAAATCTCGGCTCAATTTTTGATGGCGTCCTTCCAACAAAGCACAAGAAAAGAAGGATGACTGTTGCCCGAGCAAGAGAAATTATAATGGCTGAAGAGTGTGATAGGGTAATCGATAAAGACAATGTTTACGCCGAGGCAATAAGAAGAACTGAGGAAGAGGGAATTATCTTTATTGATGAAATTGATAAAATTATTGGTAAGGCTGGCGGTTCAAACAATCAAGATGTATCACGTGAGGGCGTGCAAAGAGATATTTTGCCAATAGTTGAAGGTAGCACAGTTGCAACAAAATATGGCAATGTTAAAACTGACTTTATTTTGTTTATTGCATCTGGTGCGTTTCATGTTTCAAATATTGAAGATATGATTCCAGAACTTCAAGGCAGATTTCCAATTAGGGTTGATCTTGACAACCTTACAAAAGAAGACTTTAAAAGAATTCTTTCAGAGCCTAAGAACTCTGTTACATTCCAATATGCAAGTTTGCTTAAAGTTGATAATATAAATGTTACATTTACAGAAGACGCACTTGATGAAATGGCAGAGATGGCATACGCAGAAAATGAAACAAGTGAGAATATTGGAGCAAGAAGGTTGCATACGATTATGGAAAGCTTGCTTGAAGATATTTCATTTAATGCTTCAGGAGATCATCCAATGCTCGACGTTAAAGTTGATAGAACTTATGTTCAAAATGCATTTAAAGAAACAAAGAAAAAATTTGACTTAAAGAAGTATATTTTGTAGAATTGAATTATGGATAAATCAAGAACTGAAATTTTAATAGGAAAAGAAAATGTTGATAAACTGTCACGCTTGCATGTTACCATAGTTGGCGTGGGTGGTGTTGGCGGAAATGTTGCACTCTTTCTTGCGCGAGCAGGAGTTGAACATTTTACGCTTATTGATTTTGATAAAGTTGTGCCATCAAATTTAAACAGACAAGTCATTGCCTATGAAGATACAATAGGTAGAGAAAAAGTAGAAGTTTTAAGTGAAATTATCAAAAAAATCAATAAAAATGCGGTAATTTTGTGTAAAAATGAGCGAATTTGTGAAGAAAATGTGGCAAATCTTATAAACAACACTGACTATGTGGTTGATGCAATTGACAGCGTAAAAGACAAAGCAAGTTTGATTGTACACTGCAAAAAAAACAACATCAAAATTATTTCGGCTATGGGTGCCGGGAATAGATTTGATGAACCTAGATTTTATGTTACAGATATATACAAAACTCATGATGACGGTTTGGCAAAGGCTTTACGAAAAGTTTTAAGGGATAACGGTATAAAAGATTTAAAGGTTGTAACTTGCGATTCAAAACCATCAAAAATTGATAGAGTTATCGGCAGTATAAGTTATTATCCGGCAATGTGTGCTGGAATAGTGGCTGCACATATTGTAAATGAAATTATTAAGGAGGATTTATGAAAATCGTAAACAATGAAGAGTTTAAGCAAATCACAAAAGAAGGTGTTACACTTGTTGACTTTTTTGCCTCATGGTGTGGACCATGCAGAATGATGGCAGGAATTTTGGAAGAAGTTGCAAAGGAGCTCGATGGCAAGGCAAACGTTGTAAAGGTTGATGTTGATGAAGAGGAAGATCTTGCGAGAAGCTTTGGGATTTTGTCTATCCCAACATTACTTATTTTTAAAGATGGCAAAGCGGTAGAAAAACATGTTGGCGTTTGGCAAAAAGAAGATTGTGTTGCAGCCGTTAAAAAGTATCTTTAATCAAAAATAAATCTTAAAAATGTCTTTTTATAGGCATTTTTTTGTTGTTTTTATTAAAATTTTGCAATTTTTTATGTATATTATTAAAAAGATTTTAATGTTGGTATTGACTTTAAGATATTAAAGTGGTAAAATGTAATCGTTAAAGGGGTAGGTATAAATGGAAAGAAAAGTATATCTTGATAATGCAGCTACTACTTATGTTTCTAGCGAAGTACTTAGCGAAATGTTGCCATGCTTTAATGCTATTTATGGCAACAGCAATTCTGTTCATGCTTTTGGGCGTGAAGCTAGTGCTATTGTTGACAGAGCGAGAGACAGAATAGCTCATGCAATCAATGCAGAAAAAGCAAATGAAATTTATTTTACTTCTGGTGGAACAGAAGCCGATAACTGGGCAATCATTGGGCTTGCTCACGCTTATGCAAACAAAGGTAAGCATATCATTACTAGCAAAATAGAACATCACGCAGTTCTTGATGCTTGCAAAAAACTTGAAGAAGAGGGATATGAAGTTACATACTTAAATGTTGATAGCACAGGGCTTGTTAACATGGTTGATCTTATTCATGCAATTAGAAAAGACACAACTCTTATTTCGGTTATGGCTGTCAATAATGAAGTTGGAACAATCCAAAACATTAAAGCCATTGCAAAAATCGCTCACGATTATGATATCGTTTTTCACACAGATGCAGTTCAAGCAATTGGGGCAATTAGACTTGATGTTAAGGATATGGAAATTGATGCAATGACAATGTCTGCACACAAAATTAATGGACCAAAGGGTGTTGGTTGCCTATATCTTAAAAACGGCATCAAAATTGAGCCACTTGTTGTTGGGGGAAGCCAAGAAAGAGGACTTAGAGGTGGCACATTAAACGTTCCTGCTGTTGCTGGTTTTGGCAAGGCAGTTGAAATTGCCGTTCGTGATATTGTTGTAAATCAACAAAAACTTAGAAGCATAAGAGAATACTTTGTTAGAGAAGTACTTGGAAAAATTGATTATGTTACTGTTAATGGACATTCTCACCAAAAAGTTAATGGAATTTTAAACCTTTCATTTGAAATGGTTGATAATGAATCACTACTCATGTTGCTTGATATGGAAGGCGTTGCTGTTTCAACTGGCTCAGCGTGCACATCAAATTCAATTGAGCCTTCTCATGTTTTAAAGGCTATGGGACTTGATGAACAAGCTGTTAATGGTTCAATAAGATTCTCATTTGGCAAGAACATTTCAAAGAGCGATATTGATTATGCAGTAGAAACTCTTGTTAAAGTTGTTGAAAGATTGAGATCAATGTCAGCACTCACAAAAGCAGGGAGGAAATAATCATGTATAGTAACGAAATTCTTGAAAGATTTAAAAATCCTGAAAATGTAGGTGGCCTTCGTGGTGCAAACGGAACTGGTAAGGCTGGAGACCTTGACTGTGGTGAAATTGTAAAAATCTATATCTTAGTTGATGAAAACGAAGTTATCAAAACTGCAAGATTTAAAACTTATGGTGGAGTTATTGCAATCGCTGGCAGTGATGTGGCATGCGATTTGCTAACTGACACAACTGTTGAAGATGCATTAAAAATCACCGCACAAGAAATCAACGAAAAACTTGAAGATGTTCCTGAAAACAAACTTTTTGTTGCTGGGATTATTGAAGAAGCAATCAAAAACGCAGTTGAAGATTATTATAAAAAACAAGACAAAGAATAAAAAGCAGGTTTTAAACCTGTTTTTTGTATTTATAGAATAATTTTTGCCTCTTTGACGCAAAATAATGTTAAGGAGGGTGAAATGAAAGATGTATTGATGCTCTTGGGGTTCAGCATGGGACTCGTTACTGGTGCACTTTTATACAAATATTCTACGTGTACAAAAGAAGTTGTCGATAAAGGTGAAAAAGCAGTAATGAAGGAGCTTGATAAAATCGAAAAAAAATCAAAAAAGAAAGAAAAGGCATCTTAATGACGCCTTTTTGTTTGTAAATGGGGCGTTTTTGTTTGACTATTCTGTGTTTATATGTATAATATAATTAGAAATATATGTATTTACAAAAATTTAACACAAGTTATTCCAACTTTAAAAGGAGGACGTTATGAGAAAAAATCTGAAATATTTGATTATTTCTTTGTTCGCCCTCCTTGTTTTTTCGTGTGGGATGATTTTAGTGTCTCACGATTTTTCGGTGAATAATAATGACACACAAGAGGAAGAAGAGGTTGAAGAGGCTCATGCTGGATGGGATTGGAAAGAAGATACTAAGTACATTTATGTTAAGTGGACGGATAGTGATGAGTATCCTTCAAGTCCACAAGCAACTGTGGAAAATACTAATTTAAGCGTTTGGAATACTAATTTTTCATTTAGAGTGAGGGTCGGGACTGGCGTTGGAAAAGCATCCTTTTACACTTACGTGGGTGGCAGTAATGATAAAGATGGGAAATTTAGAGTAAATTTTGATATCAAGGGGTGTTATTTAGAAAATTTTATAGTAAGATTTAAAACTGCGACAATGGGGGATAGTCATGAAGTTTATTCTCTAAATAATGGGTGGACTGAATACGCAAAAACTAGTGGATCTCAAGCACTGGATGGGTATAATTATGGTGATTTTTGGTATACCACAAAAGGAATTGCTACTTTTAATCATATAGCAGACACATGGATTGATTTTTTTGTTCGTTTGTGCAAGTATACATTAAACTTTTCCTCTGCCGGAGAGATTTCAGGCAATACCAGTGTTACCCAATATTATAGTGGAATTATTGAGCCGCCATCAACAACAAGGACTGGGTATACTTTTAATGGATGGTATTATTATGATGATGACAACAATCAATCATTTCTGGGTAATATAATGCCAATTCTAGGTGAAAATAATACTACAAAAACAGCATACGCAGACTGGACAGCCAATACATATAATATCAGTTACAACTTAAACGGGGGCACGGCTGGGAGTAATAGCCCAACAACAGGCACATATGCTTCCGTAGTAAATATTAGTTATCCAACAAGAGAGGGATATACTTTTGCTGGTTGGACGTATAGTGGCGGCAATTCGTCTACTGCTCAATATAGCAATAGGAAAGGTGGTTTGATTTTTACATATGATATATATGATGATTGGACAGATGGCACACAAATAATTAAA
>CADBOH010000078.1 GCA_902796285.1 uncultured Eubacteriales bacterium
CCAAATATCATTTGAATTTGTGTTAACATTAACATTACCTTTTTGAGTCTCAATCCAGCAGCCACCATTCATCTCATCAATTGTAATATTTCCGTTTGTGCCGTTAATATAAACTTGTTTTTCATCTGCTATTTTACCAAAATGCAGAGTTGATGAGTTGGCATAAGGCAAACTAATATTTCCAGCAACTTCCTTAATATTGATTGTCGCTTTATTCATTTGGCTCAATGCATCGCTAGAACTTAAGTTTCCATTAAGCTTGTCAATATCTACATATCCACTATCAATTTCAAGGTCAACATTACCATTAATTTCGCTAGCGCTTAATTTTGCGTTTTTCAAATCAAATTTTATGGCATCTGTACCACTATAATTGATTTTGCCAAGTTTTATGTTGCCGCTTGCTGAATAAACTTCAAGCCTGTTTTGGATAGTTAATGTATTGCTGTTTTGAATTCCACCTTTTTCTGACTTAAAAAACAATTCATTTACATTTTCACCAACAAATTTATTTATATAAAGTGTTCCACTATTTGTTTTAAAATTCACGCTCTTAAAGTTTGTTGTTGAATATTCAGTTTGCAAATCTGCTGCATTTCCCAAATACAATCTGCCACTATTATTTACAACATTAATTTGGGTATTTTCTAATGAAGTAGCTGTTGTGACTGGAAGCAAATATCTAACTTTAATATTTTTTTGAAGATACAAAAAACCTTGAGGTTCATTAAGCTTTACATTTAATCTTGCATTATCTGACTCAACAAAATTAACTTCATAAGAAAAATCTGTGTTATCTTTTTCTTTTGCAAATCCATATGTACTAACTTCAACTCTAAGTTGAGGCTTATCAACTTTTCTATCTCTCTCAATTATTATTTCAGCATAGTCAGTATTCAAATTTAATTCTGTAAGAGCAGAATAATTTATTTCTTCTTCTGCCGATGTTGTCGTAATTGAATAATTTTTTCTATTGGCAAAATACTTAAATCCCAAAATGTTTTTTGATGGAGAAAGTATCATTATTACAACCACGAGCAAAAATGCTAGCAATATCATAAATAACAAAATAAATAGATATGTGCCGAAGCCTTTTTTTACATTACCACCCGCCATAAATGACCTCCATAATTAAATTATAACATACTAATCATGCATTTTCAAGTGCTATTTTAATCAAGAATTGCTTTGATTCTTCTTATTCCGCTTGAAGAAGACTCTTCCTTTATTATTTTAAAGTGGTGCAACTCTTTTGTGTTTTGAACATGTGGGCCTCCACACATTTCCTTGCTAACATCACCAATTGTGTAAACTTTTACTTCTGAGCCATACTTACTAGTGAAAACCCCCTCAGCGCCGCTTTCTTTGGCTTTTTCATAAGGCATTACCTCACAAACAACAGGGATTTCTCTTGAAATAGCTTCATTAACAAAGTCTTCTACCTGTTTTATTTCTTCAGGGCTCATCTTGTGATCTAAGTTAAAATCAAGACGCAACCTTTCTGGAGTGATATTTGAACCTCTTTGTTTAACATCCTTCCCATAAAAATGTTGTAAAGCAGCCAAAAGCAAGTGCGTTGCAGTGTGGAATCTTGTAGATTCTACTGAATTATCGGCAAGTCCACCTTTAAATTGTCCTGCTGATGCAACTCTTGATTTTTCTTGGTGCTCCTTGAATTTTTCCTGAAATTCTTTTTCATCGACAGTATACCCTCTCTCAGCAGCAAGTTCTTTTGTAAGTTCAAATGGAAATCCAAAAGTATCGTAAAGTCTAAATACAGCCTTTCCGCTTATTTTGTTTTCAACAATCTCGCCTGTTTTTAAGGCAAACTCTTTGTGTTTTTCTATACCATTAATAACTTTATCAAATTCTTTATGCCCATCTTCAAGTGCTTTTGAGAATTTTTCAACTTCTTTTTGCAACTCTTCTTTTATAAACTCTCTGTGTTCAAGAATATCTCTATAGTCCTGACCATGTTTATCAACAAATATATCAACAATGTCTGCAAAATACTTTGTATCGAATCCAATATTTCTAGCATGATTTACTGCACGACGGATAAATCTTCTTAAAATATATCCCTGACCAAGATTTGAAGGTACAACTCCTCTTTCATCACCCAAAACAAAGGTTGATGAACGAAGGTGATCTGTTATTATTCTATATGATCTTGTTGCACTTTCGCTTTCGTTATATTTAACAGTGGCTCTTTCATTGATAAAATCAATAACAACCTTAAAAATACCTGTATCATAAACACTTTTTGCACCATTAAGGATTGCAACAACTCTTTCAAGGCCAAGGCCAGTATCAATATTAGGATTTTTAAGTAAAACTGCCTTTTCTCCAATATTTTGAACGTTGAATTGCATAAATACATCATTCCAAATTTCTACGTATTTACCACAATCACATGCAGGCGAACAATTTGGTCCACATTTTGGCTTGCCTGTATCCAAAAACATCTCACTATCAGGTCCACATGGGCCTTTTCCTCCGCCTAGTGCCCACCAGTTTTCTTCTTTGTTTTGATAAAAAACCTCATTGATACCACAATCTTTCCATGTTTTGTATGCCACTTCATCCTTTGGAGCAATTTCATCCCCCTCAAACACTGTTGCAGCAAGTTTTTCTTTTGGGAGTCCAAGATATTTTGGGCTGGTCAAAAATTCAAAAGAAAGCTTTATCATTTCTTCTTTTGGACAATCACCTAAAAACCAGTTGCCAAGCATTTCAAAGCATGTCAAATGCCATGCATCACCAACGGAATCAATATCGTTTGTTCTCAAACATCTTTGAACATCGCAAATTCTATTACCAGCAGGATGTTTTTCCCCAAGCAAATATGGAACTAGCGGATGCATGCCTGCCGTAGTAAAAAGCACTGATGGATCATTTTCTGGCACGATTGATGCGCTATCTATTCTTTTAAATCCATGGTCTTTAAAAAAACTAAACCATAACTCTTTTAAATCTTTATCTGTTTTCATTTTGTCTCCTAATAATTTCCTCGAATATAATAACACAAATATCCCTTAAAATCAACGATTTTAAAAGTTTTAATAAATTGTTTCTTTCAAATATAGCCCTTGCGGTGGCATTGTTTGTCCCGATTTTGATCTATCACCATTTTCAAGTGCCGCTTTTATATCATCTAATGTGATTTTATCAAGGGCATAATCTACAAGGGTTCCTGTAATTATTCTTACCATATTGTACAAGAAGCCATTTCCGCAAACTTCTACATACACAAAATTTTTCTTTCTATAAACTTTAATAAAATAGATTTCCCTTTCAAATGTTAATGATGTTGTGTTTGCTGAACAAAATCCTCGAAAGTCGTGTTTGCCAACAATTAATTTTGCGGCTTGTTTCATTTTTTTTAAATCAAGTTTTTTGCCGACCAACCCAACCCTGCTAGCCAAAAATGCATCTTTATTTGCACTATTCAATATTTTGTAGCAATAACACTTTTTCTTATTCTTATACCTTGAATGAAAATCCTTATCAACCTCAAACGCTTTTTTAATAACAATA
>CADBOH010000079.1 GCA_902796285.1 uncultured Eubacteriales bacterium
AAACAATTTTCGAGTCGTTGTGTCAAGCGTTGCAAAATATTTGTCATCTGCGTAAATACTTTCCTTCACAAGTAGATTTAACAAACTTGATTTTCCCGCATTGGTATAACCAACTAGTGCAATTTTAGGCAATTGAGATTTAAGCCTTTCCTTTCTAGTTGATTGGCGTTGTTGCTTAATTTTTTCTATTTGCTTTTTAAGCGACTCCATTTCACTTTCTAGAACTCGCTTATTTAATTCAAGTTTAGTTTCTCCCGGCCCTCTCATACCAACGCCTGCGCTACCAAATCTACCGCTAGTACCCTGCATTTGAGATAGTCTAGGAAGAATATATTTATCCTGAGCAAGTTTAACTTGAAGTTTTGCCTCTCTTGATTTTGCACCTCTTGCAAATATATCAATAATAAGCCCAACTCTATCAATCACCTTAACGCCAAACTCTTTTGAAAGATTGTTCATTTGAGAGCCTGATAATGGATAATCAACAACCACAACATCAATGATTTCTTCGCAGCCTGCAATGTACTTTTTAATCTCTTCAACTTTGCCTTTGCCGATAACGGTAGCTTTATTAAAGTCCTTTATTACTTGATAGAAGTTTTGAACCACATTTAATTCACTTGAAAAACACAGACGATTTATTTCGTCCTTTTTTCTTTCAAGACTGTCTTCTTTTTTAGAACACACAACAATAACTATTGCATTTTCTTTTTCTGCTTGATTAAGTTCAACCTTTTTCATGTAATCATTATAGCAAATACAAGTCAATTTTTGCAAGTGATTCAATGACAACATTTTTAATTTTCGGCAACTACTTGCCCAGTATCAACTGAAATAACGATATTAAACGTTTCTCCTGCGCGTGTTTGAAGTGAAAACAACCAGAATATCGAATCATCGGTTTTGTTAGATAACACCTTTAAATAACATTCTCCCATGAAAACATTATTTTTGTAAAGCGCTGTAATTTTGTCACTCAACAGCTCTGTTGAAATTTTTATTGCCTCCTTATAATCAACTACAAAACAGTCACTTTTGTTAATTAAATTAATAGTATCACCATCAAAAACAATAAAAATCTCATCATCTTCACTCAAGGCAAACCCAAGGTCATTAATATACACATTTGAAATAGGATTATAAAATAACTCAAAAACAGTTTTTTCATTGTTGACAAAAATATCAACATAGACACTGTCCCCATAAAATTCGCAGGAGTATAACGATAGCAACGAAAAATCACATACTGGATTATGGATCCCATCTACCCTATACGGCTCCTCACGCTTGCCAACACAAATTGAACAGATTGAATTATTTTCCCTATTCTCTCCCTGAAAATATATTTTTGTAATTTCGCTAAAATTATCCTCAAATTTTTTAGAGTTTTTACATGAAATTAAAAAAAAAGCAGAAAAAAACATTAAAATTAGTATAAAAATTCTTTTTTTCATAATTTTAAACCTATTTATTCCCAGTAATATTATGGCGAATAACGAATTTTCAATTTAATATTTTTAATTAAATTATTTTTTTTAAATATTTATTTTTAGTTGACTCTCCACCACGTATATGTTTTTCTGCAAAGTTTTTATTTAAAATTGGTTTAATTTTTTTGTATAATAAATAATCAACTTTTTTTAGTTTAATTGATACATCATTATGAACAGTACTCTTGCTTACGCCATATATTTGAGCTGTTTTTCTAATAGTGTCATGAGTCTCGAGTATGTGATTTGCAAGTTCTAAAATCCTTCGCGATAATTCCTGTTTCATAGCATCCTCCATGGGATATAACTATGAAATTTTAAGTAAAATTATGTCATATTTTGTAGAAATGTAAAATCATATTACACAAATTCAGTGTTTCAAAAATATAAAAATATCACCACCACAAAATAAATGTAGTAGTGATATTCTAAAATAAAAAAGACATGATGTCATGCCTTTTATTTTTTTGTATATTCATCAATGAGCTTTACAATTTGTGGTAATGTTTTAAGTTCATCGAGTTTTTCGTCAGGAATAGAAACTTTAAATTCATCTTCAAATGACATCAAAAGCTCAACAACATCAAGAGAATCTGCTCCTAAATCTTCAATAATATTGGCATCATCCTTAATTTCATCAACAGAAATACACAATTGGTCAGCTATCATCTTTTTAACTTTATCAATAGTATTCATTTTTCTCCTCCATGCTTACAATTATAACACATCTATAAAAGATTGTAAAATAAAATACGACATTTGTGCCGTATTTTTTGGAGGAGTTGAATTTTTATTTTTGCTCTAGATCTAAGTAATCGTTTGGATCTACTAAATTATTGTTGAGCATAAGCGAAAAGTGAACATGCGCACCAAGATCCGCCTCGGCAGATGCAGTTTGTGATGCTTCACCTATCTTATCCCCTGCAGCAACTTTTGTGCCCTGTTTAACAAGGTTTTCTGCGGCAAGAGATGAGTAAGTTGATGTGAAACCATTGTTATGTTTTATTGTTACGCAATTTCCTTTTAAAAAGTCATACTCAACTTTTGTTACCTCACCTGCTAAAACTGCAAAAACATCATTGGATTGAGATGTAATATCCACACCCATATGAGCTTCCCACTGATTTAATGTGGCGTTTTTTTGAAGCTCTGTATCAGAGTAATCCTTAACAACAACAGCGTTGGTCATAGGCAAATTAAAAGTAAGAGTTTCAACTGACGTCGGCGTTGTTTTGGATAATGTAGCAGCCAAGGTAAATGTTAATGCAATGATAAACACAACTAGTCCCACAACTGCATATGCACCATACTTTTTGACAAATTCAACAAATCCGTTTTTCTTTGAAATTTCCATGTTACCTCCTGCAATCTTTATTGACAGAAAAAATTTTATTTATACATTAATATTTAAAAATTTTGTCGCATTTTAAAATCCCGTAAGAATAAGTGGAAATCCAGCTATCCATCCATCGTCTGTTTTTACAAGCTGTAAATTGATTTTCTTGCCATTAATCTGTCTGCAATCCTTATATTTTGGGCAATATCCATAATATATTTCGTAACCATCAACCCCACTGCCACTGTTTATTTGGGCTGAAAACATTTTTTCAAAATCACCCAATTTGAAATCTTTATTGTAATACAGAGATAGCCCTTTATAACTTATATTAGACATATTATCAGCAAAATACTTTATTTTCTCACCAGTTAAAACATGATAAAAGTCAGCACCATTTTTAATTGGATTTTCATCAAGATTTTCATATTTGTTTTCGGTCACCACAACAACTTTTTCACACCCATCCATAGCAATGGCATCCGGGTTAAACTGCATAAAAGCAATCATCGAAATTATTGCAATAAAAAAAGCAATCATTTTATTCATACATCAATGATTGCCTTTCAATTTTAAAATAAACTGAAAATTTTGTCGTTTTAAATAAACAATAAAACAAAACATGCAACAGATCCCGCAAATGCAAGTGCCGCTACAATAAGTTTGATCGCTTTTTTATTTGTTGGTTTATTTTTTTTAACCTTTTGTTTCTTTTCTCTTTTTTGTTCAACCTTCACTGGCTCTGCAAGTTTTGCTTCAACAGGAGTAAGTTCTTTTTTCTGAACCGGCTTTTCTTCCTTGTTTTGTGCTATTACAGGCTTTTGGGGAGGCCTCTGTGGAATTGGTCTCTGTGGCACATTGCCCCTATTTTGTATAGCAGGTCTTTGTGGTATATTGGGTTTTTGCCCTTGAGCACTATTTTGCTGCAAATTTGGTCTTTGTGGAATTGGTCTTCTTGGTGGAATTTTTTCTTCCATAACATTAACTCCTTTCTTTTAATATACAATTAATGTTTTTTAAAGTCAAATATTTTCAAGTGGATTTTTACCCCAAACACTTACGACATTTACACCTTCGTCAATAGCCTCAACAACAAATGTTACAATATATTTTTTGCCTGTGTTTAAATTAGTGCCTTCGGTTATTAGTAGATGAGAACAAAGTGCAACTTTGTCATTTGGTGACAACAAATCTGTAAAATAGTAGTATCCATCCACCTCATCATATTGCCAGTTGACAGTTTGAACAATATCAATCTTTTTTGTTTCATTATCTGAGGTATAAATAAATACTTTCGCTCTTAAATAAAGTCTCCCCTCGTCTTGCAAACCCTTGATAGAAATTGTCTGCGGCAAACTTTGTCCCTCCAAAAATGACCCATCAAGGTTAAGTGACGCTGCATTTGACATATTTTTATCCACATCAATCTGGATGGTCTTGCCAAGCTCTAAATCAGTTGTATATGTCATATCAGTATTAATAAACCAGCCTGTAACTCCAAGATAAATAGAAATCCCTAACAGTAAAGTTAAGGCGCAACACGCAAAAATCCAGCCAAAATTTGATTTATTAATCTTCATACAAATATTTTGTATATTTAAATTACAAATATTCTCTATCTTTTACAAATTTTTGCTTACTTTTTCTTCTCTTAGCACGCTCTGCTCTAAATTTGTTAATTTGTTCTTGTTTAAATACTGCACTTTCTTCTGCCAAATTTTCCTTGACTACAAGCCACTTATATTTTCTGTTGCCAATAGCCATATCGTAGGAAAGTATAACCACACCCTGAAGCAGATAAACATAGTATGAGAAAAATCTCCATATAAGCAAAACCCAAATAAGAATTCCGCTAGATTCAGTGATATATCCTGCAGATTTAAATGTTTCTATTACTCCACCAAAGGCGGCTGTAAATGAAATTTCGTTTAATCCAGTACCACCAGGCATAGGGAAAAATGATGATGATAAATCAACAAGCACTGCCATAACCATAAGTTGAATATAGTATTCCCCACCCATATTTGGCACAAAAATACCAACTACAAAAAATGGGATTGAATATTTAAACACGTTCATTGCTAAATACAATGTAACCATTACGATAAAATCTTTTGGAGATTTTACATATTGTTTCATTACATCCTGAAAATCAGATATATACTTGGTTATCTTCTCATATTGCTTATCATAATTTTTGATTATCTTCATTTTATGAAGCAGTTTTAAAACGGCAACGACAAGTTTTTTACCAACAGTTTTGCACACAGAAAGGAATATGGTCACCGATAAAATAAGAAAGTTAAGCGAAAAACCTATAATACTCATGATAGACACAAAAGTACCATAACTTTTATCTACAAATGATATAATTAAGCAAGTTAAACTAATTATTACCCAACTAATTTGACTAAACACATATTTTGCAAGAGGTATTGAAAGTGATGTATGCAATGGCACACCTCTTGATTTTAAATATGTTATTTGAAAAGGTTGTCCACCTGTTGCCATAGGTGTAACGTTATCATAATACTTACCTATTTGTGTGACTTTATATGCAGTGCCAAACCTCCACTTGCCAACAGATTGCTTTAATAAATAACTTATGCCAGCGGATTCAATTACAATACACCCAACAAACAACGCAACTGCTATAAGTAGTTGAATGATATCAAGTTTGACGTTTGTAAGCGAAACAAATTTTTCTTTGGAAATTTGATAAAATAAAATCCCGCCAACAACCGCTATATTAAGCACAAAGAAAACCAGATTAATGATTTTACTTTTCTTACTATTTTGCTTTGACATAGTTTGTTCAGCTTCATCAAGTTTTCTTTTTTGATCATCATCACTTGCTTGTGCTACTTTCTGTTTTTCTTCTTTTATTTTTTTTGATGGCTCGTCTTTTTTAGCATTCTTTACAGAGTCTTCGTCAACCAAGTTATTTGCAGGTTCAACCATCAACTCTTTATCTGCATCAACTATTATTTCTTCCTTATTATTCACAGGCAAAAAGTCATCGATATTTGATTGTACCAAAAAAGTATCATCACTAAATGAAGAAACTTTTTTTCTTTTTCTCGCCTGTTTTGAAGTATCCACCATAAAAATATATTATCAAAAAAAGAAAGCATTTGTCAAGATAAAGGCTTTCTTTTTTTAATATTTGCAATTATTTTATAAATAATACTTAGTTGCTTAAATTTGAGTACCTACCTGAATATTCTACAATATTGTATTGTTCTCTCATGAAATTCATGTTTGCATTTTCGTAAACGCTAAAGTTGTCAGTGTAAATTTCATCATAGAGAACATCAAAATATGTTTTATCAACAAGCAAGTTAACTCTGGTTGAATATAAAGTTTCAATAGCTTCATCATTAAGTTCAAAGCCAGAATTAATACCGTCAAACAAGTTAGTGCAAGCACCAGTATAAATCAAAAGATGCAATCCATATTCAGTTCTAACTAAGGCAGAAACATCACCGATTTCGCCTCGTCCACCGTCATATAATGCAAGTCCAGCTTCGTTAAATGCTTCAACAAAATTTGAAACAGCGTTTCCATCTTTATCAACACCGATAACATAGTTGTTTGTAGCATTAAACATACCAGGATCTTCGTTATACATATAGATGTATTCGTTTATGGTATCACCCACTTTGTTTATACCCTCTAATTTTGCTGACTCAAGGGCTTGACTAAGTTGTTGACAAACCTCTTCAACAGTCAAATCACTTTCTACAGCATCGTAGTTTCCTGTCTCAGAATTATACTCTCTTGTAACATGTGCTACTTTGGAATATAACTCATTAAGATCGGCTTGGTAATCTGTATATGAATATCCACCATCATGTGCATCATATTTAGCTTTTATTCTCTTATATTCTTTTTCTTGATTTTCATCAAACTTAAATAAAATATTTGCTACGGTAAAGAATTTGGTAGTATCGCTATCGTTTATGAAATAATAAACATCATTTGGCGCACTTTGAACATTTGAAACATAATTTGAATCTTTTTCAATCACATATTGTGTGTAAGATGCCCTTGCCTTACTAGCATATAACCCAACTATTTGTGAGGCAGAAACAGCTGATACGCCCTCAACATTTTTGTTTAAATTTGTGTATTTGCTAATTAAGTAATTTTCAAGTAAAACATTGTAAATTCTTTTAATTTCTCTTTCAAACACACTCTTTTGATCTCTTGACAAATTTTGTCCGTTTTCTGAAAGTCTCAAATCTCTAAAATATCTATCAAATGCGCGTTTATAGTTATTATTTGATAACATATCAATCAGGCTTTCATAAATAGAATTAAAGTTGTTTTCGTTGTAAATATCCTTTGCGTATTGATAGGTAAATCCATTCATCAAATCGTCGGTTTGATTCTTTTTAATAACATGATATCCATCAGCATCTTGACCTAACTCTGCATTTTTTGTGTATCCATTAAATTTAATCACATCGCTATCAGTGCTGCTAGACTCATCTGTTTTAACAAGATCGTTGTAATATGAATTTAAATTGTCTTTTATTGTATCTAATGTTTGCTCAAAAAGATATGTTTTTTCTTTTTCACTTAATCCAGCTTCATTTTCACCCACATTAAACTCTTTTCTTGCAGCAAGGTAAACAATCTTTCTGTTTTCAAGTCTTTCAATTGTCATTTTCATAGCATCTTGCTGTGAATAGTTGTAGTATTGAACATAATTGTAACCATAGCTTTGATAACTTTGCAAGAATTCTCTTTTTGTGATCTCTGCCCTTTCCTTAGTTTCTTTATTCTCAACAACTGCAACAACCTGATTGTAGTATCTATCGTAGTTTGTTTCAACCAAAGAACAGCCTGTTAACACAGACATACATAAAAACATTAAGCACAAAACTAAACCTGTTATTTTACCTTTCATAATATCTCCATCAAGTAATTATAACCAAAATAATATTGCCATAATCAACAGATTATAACACATCTACACATGAGTATAACATACTTTAATATAAAATTTCAAATAAAAATAAAACAATTTGAAAATAAAATTCAATATTTTAGTGTTCAAGGGCAGAATCTTTTAAAAAACTAATAACACTTTTCACCTTATCACGCACACTTCCAGCGTTTTCAAATTTAATTTTAACTTGGCTGTCAAATGTCAATTTGCAGTTATGCTTTTGTAAATTATTTGACAAACTTTGTTCTATAATTTCTTCTTGCTTCTTTAACACTATCATGCAATCTTCTTTGTTTATTCTAATTCTGTCTATATTAAAATTGCTAGCAAGATTTCTCATATAAGCAAGCATGCATAAGTTAGAAATTTCTTCGGGTACCTGCCCATATCCATCATTAAGAGATGTTAAAATATCATCAATGTCTTCTTGTGATGATATTTCCCCTATTTTTGCATAGTAAACCATCCTCTGCTCGCTATCACTTATATAGTCTTCACTGATGTATGCGCTAAGAGAAACTTCAAGTTTAACATCATTTTTAAGTTTAACTTTTTCACCACGAATTTCTTTTACTTCTTCGTCAAGAAGTTTCACATACATATCATATCCAACTTTTGCGATGTGCCCATGCTGTTCTTTCCCAAAAATATTGCCGGCCCCTCTAATTTCAAGGTCACGCATTGCAATTTTAAATCCACTACCAAGTTCACTAAAAGCTTTTATGGCTTCAAGGCGCTTGTATGCATCCTCTGTGAGAACTTTGTCTTTCTCATAAGTTAAATATGCATAACTTAATTTATCGCTTCTTCCAATTCTACCCCTAAGTTGATAAAGTTGGCTAAGCCCAAGCCTATCTGCATTTATAATGACCATTGTATTAGCAGATGGTAAATTGATGCCATTTTCAATTAGCGTAGTTGAAATAAACACGTCAAATTCACCATTATAAAGTCGGTTTATTACATTTTCGAGCGTCTTCTCATTCATTTGCCCGTGTGCCACGCCAACTCTAATGTTTGGCAAAAGATTTTTAACGTAAGAAGCAAACTCATCAATCGTTTCAACTCTGTTATACACAACAAAAGCCTGCCCACCTCTTGCAATTTCTCTTGACAAAACATCT
>CADBOH010000080.1 GCA_902796285.1 uncultured Eubacteriales bacterium
CATGGATTGAACACTCTGGTTTGTTTTATAATGGTGATATTCCAGGCGTCGGTGGCAGTATGAAGGTTTTTATGGCTTCTTCTTATGAACAATGTCTTAACGATCTTAAAGAAAATTTAAAACGTAGCACAGCAATCGCCTTTCGTGGATTTAGACAAAGAGAGTCGCTACAAGAAATACTTCGCAAACACCCTACCGCAGAAATTGTTTTTATACCAATCAACTAACAAGCATCAAACTATGATGCTTTTTTATTTTACTTTACAAATATACTTGATTTTTAAAAAGTTTTAGTGTATTATATTTTTAATTCATAGTAAAATAGTAGGAATTAAAAGGAATAATTATGTCAAATTTGCTTGAAATCAAAAACTTATATGCTCTTGCTGGCGAAAAGGAAATCTTAAAAGGATTAAACCTGACCATTAAAAAAGGCGAAACACATGTTATTATGGGGCCAAACGGCGCGGGCAAAAGCACGCTTTTAAATACAATATTATCAAACCCTTCTTACACTAAAACAAGTGGAGAAGTTATTTTTGATGGCAAAAATATCACTAATCTCAAAACAGACGAAATAGCAAGACAAGGCATCTTTATGAGCTTTCAATCACCTGAAGAAATCCCTGGAATAAGTGTTTTTAATTTTATAAAAACCGCAAAAGGCAAAATGCAAGAAGATCCTGTTGACTACTTTGAATTTAAAGAGGAAGTAGCAAAGAATATGGCCGAATTAAATATGCCTAATGAAATGCAAAAACGTGATTTAAACGTTGGCTTCTCTGGTGGAGAAAAAAAGAAAAATGAAATTTTGCAGATGCTTGAACTTTCTCCAAAACTTGCAATGCTTGATGAAACAGATTCTGGCCTCGATGTTGATGCAATCAAAACCGTTTCAAAGGGGATAGATCTTTATAAAAATAATGAAAACGCCCTTTTAATAATCACCCACTCTACAAAGATACTTGAACATTTAAAAGTAGATTATGTTCACATATTGATTGATGGCAAAATTGTTTACACTGGTGATGGCTCACTCTCAACCACTATTGAAAAAGAAGGATATGCTAAGTTTAAGGAGAAACAACATGGCTAAAACAAAACTCGAAGAACTTAGCACAAATATCTATAACTTTAAAAATCCTGACAAGTATGAATACAAAATGGCAAAGGGGCTCTCGCGAGATATTGTTGAGGAGATTTCAAAGAAAAAAAATGAGCCAAAATGGATGCTTGATATAAGGCTTAAAGCCCTTGACGAGTATGAAAAACTTTCTTTGCCAACATGGGGCCCAGATTTAAGCGAACTAAACATGGATGAAATTTCAACTTACGTGCGTCCAAAAACTGATATGAAGGAAAACTGGGAAGATGTGCCAGATGAAATAAAAAACACATTTGAAAAACTAGGTATCCCACAAGCAGAACGAAAGTATTTGGCTGGTGTTGGAGCTCAATATGACAGCGAGGTTGTTTATCACTCAATCAAAGGAGAATTGCTTAAAAAAGGTGTGATTTACACTGATTTTGATAGTGCTGTAAGAGATTATCCAGAACTTGTAAAAGAATATTTTACTAAATGCGTACCACTTAATGAGCACAAGTTTATTGCACTGCATTATGCGGTATGGAGCGGAGGCAGTTTTGTCTACATCCCAAAAGGAGTAAAACTTGAAATGCCGTTGCAGTCATATTTTAGACTAAACTCCCCTGAAAGCGGGCAATTTGAGCACACTTTAATCATTGTTGACGAAGGAGCAAGTTTGCACTTTATTGAAGGATGCAGCGCCCCAAAATATAACAAGGTGAACCTGCACGCCGGTTGTGTTGAACTTTTTGTTAAAGACAATGGATACCTTCGTTATTCAACAATTGAAAACTGGTCAAAAAATATGTTAAACCTCAACACAAAAAAAGCAATTTGTGAACAGGGAGCACAAGTTGATTGGGTTAGCGGAAGTTTCGGCAGCAAAATTTCGATGCTATACCCTATGAGCATTTTAAAAGGCGACAACTCAAAAACTGAATACACTGGAATTTCTTTTGCCGGACAAGGACAAAATTTGGATACCGGATTTAAGGTTGTCCACGTTGGTAAAAACACGTCAAGCCTAGTTAGCTCAAGAAGCATTTCCAAAAATGGTGGAGTTGCAACATATAGATCACTGGTTAAAATTTTGCCTAGTGCAACAAACAGCAAATGTAGCGTAAACTGTGATGGCCTTATGCTTGACAGCATATCAAAAAGCGACACTTTGCCCGTCAATGATATTCAAACAGATGATGTTGAATTTTCACATGAAGCCAAGGTGGGCAAAATTAGTGAGAAAGCCATATTCTATTTAATGAGCAGAGGATTAAGTGAGGATGACGCAAAAGCGATGATTGTAAGAGGTTTTGCAAATCCTGTTTCAAAGGAACTTCCTCTTGAATATGCAGTGGAAATGAACAGGCTTATAAATCTTGAACTTGAGGGGGCGATTGGATAATATGGAAATAAATGAAACTTTTGTCCGCACAAGTAAAAATTATGGAATAAATTCATTTGTTGTTGCGGAGAACACCTTTTCGCCTAAAAACAAAATTTTTAATGGGTTTTCAACCAACTTTAATGGCGTAGTTTTACATGGCAAGGCTATTCCCATTTCGCCAATTTGCACAGACTCAAAAATTGAATTAGAAAATCCAAACATTTCACTTGAATTAAACATCGAAAAAAATTATACGAGCCCAATCATTTTAAATTTTGATTTTAGCCAAAACGATACGCTTGTTGATACAATCAAAATAAATGTTAAAGACGGCGTTACTGCAAAATTTTTAATAACATACACATCAAACAAAAATGCTTATCATAATGGCTTTATAACCTTTGATTGTGAAAAAAACTCAAATATAGACTGCGTTTTGATTTGCGACTTATCATATGAAAGCGACAACTTTTTAAATATTGAAAACACTTTAAAAGAAAATAGTAAACTAAAATTTACAATCGTTGACTTTGCAGGAAAAACTTCGGTAAGTAGATTTTTAACTGACATCACAGGAAACAACGCATCTTCACAATTAAAAATGATGTATATTGGTGAAAAAGAAGGGAAAATTGACCTGAACTTTGCCCAAAATATTTATGGCAAAAATTCATATGCGCTTATTAAAACAATTGGTGCACTTCAAGGTAACTCACAAAAGAACTTTAAAGGGCTTATTGATTTTAAAAAGGGTGCCTCTAAAAGTAAAGGGGTTGAAGAAGAACTTTGCCTGACGCTTTCAAAAAACGCAAAGTCAAAAGCATTGCCACTGCTTTGTTGCGGTGAAGAGGATGTTGATGGTTCACACAGTAGCGCAACGGGAAAAATTGGAGATAAAGAGCTCTTTTATATCATGAGCAGGGGGCTAAGCAGGGCCGAAGGACTAAAACTTCTTTTAAAAGCAAAATTAACAAAAGTTTTAGATGATGTTTTTGATGAAAAGATTAAATCACAAATATATGAGAAAATAGACAGGAAGATTATCAATGAAGATGACAGATTTTAGAAAAGATTTTCCTCTAATTGCAAACAGTAAAATTGCTTATCTTGATAGTGGTGCAACCGCTCAAAAGCCTTTTGCTGTTTTGGAGTGCATGAAAAATTTTTATGAAAAAACAAATGCAAATCCACATAGAGGGGTTTATAAATTAAGCGTAGATGCAACAAACGAGTATGTGGCAGCAAGACAAACTGTTGCTGACTTTATTGGTGCAAGAAGTATGGATGAAATTGTATTTACAAAAAATGCAACTGAAAGCTTGAATTTGCTTGCATACAGTTATGGTCTTGACAACATAAGCGAGGGCGATGAAATTATTTTATCTATCATGGAACATCACAGCAACTTAGTGCCATGGCAAATGGTTGCAAAAAAGAAACATGCAACGCTAAAATATCTTTACATCAACAAAAATTGCCAGATCGATGAAAGTGAACTTGAAAAGATTACAAATAAAACAAAAATCGTTTCAATAACTGCCCTATCAAATGTTTTAGGCACAAAAGTTGACCTTGATAAAATAATCAAAAAAGCGCATGCCGTTGGCGCAAAAGTGATCATTGACGCATGTCAGGCAGTTGCCCACATGCCAATAAATGTTAGCGATATTGATGCAGATTTTGCGGTGTTTAGCGGGCACAAAATATATGCCCCTCTTGGCATTGGCGTTCTCTATGGAAAAAAAGAATTGCTTGAAAAAATGTCTCCATTTATGTTTGGTGGCGATATGATAGAATACGTTTATGAAAATGACACAACATTTGCGCCCGTGCCAACCAAATTTGAAGCAGGCACTCAAAACGTTGCGGGTGCTGTTGGACTAGCCGCCGCAATAAAATACTTGCAAAATATTGGATATGAAAAAATTTGCAAGCACGAGCAACAACTTCTTGAATATGCAATTACCAATCTAAAAAAACTGCCATATATTGATTTGTATTGTACAGATGAACTTGAAAAAATGGCGGGCGTAATATCATTTAATATGAAAGGCGTTCACCCACATGATGTGAGCAGTTTGTTGGATGGTGAAGGCGTTTGTGTGAGAAGTGGAAATCACTGTGCTCAACCTCTTTTAAGATTTATGGGCCTCGATAGTACTTGTAGGGCTTCTATTTCAATTTACAGCAATAAAGATGATATAGATAAACTTATAGAGGCACTTAAAAAAATTTATGAAAAATTTAAAAAGTATATAGGATAAAATTATGAGTGAACTTGACGAACTTTATAGTGACTTAATTATGGAACACAGCATGAGTGGGAAAAACAGAAAAGGTCTCGACCATCCCACATGCTCTTTGCTTGGGCACAATCCAAATTGCGGAGATGAAATAAAACTTGAAGCGATTGTCGAAAACGGAATTATAGTTGACATGTCATATAGCGGGCACGGATGTGCTATCAGCCAAAGCTCAACATCTATTATGATTGACACCCTTAAAGGAAAAACTATCCAAGAAGCAAAACAAATAATCTCAATATTTATTAAGATGATAAAAAGAGAAGAATTGAGCAGTGAAGAATTAAAATCTCTTAAAAATGCAAGAGCATTTCAAAATGTGGCAAATATGCCTGCAAGAGTTAAATGTGCTCTTCTTTCATGGCATACACTTGAAGACCTTTTGCAATCATTAGACAAATAGATTAAACATTGTATTTTTCAAATATCTTTAAAGCAGCCGATATGTCTTTAAAGATATTTTTATTTTGGGCACAAATTTGTTTTAATTCACTTTTGGGAAATGGGTGAGAAAACCTGTCATTCCCAACTTCAATCGTTAGGGCTGGAATTTTTAACTTTTGCACACACCAATCTTTATATCCACCGCTGCTACACTTCTGCGTGCTTTTTATTTTGTAGCCAGTGCTTTTTGCAAACACTTCGGCTATTTTTTTATCACGCTCCCTTCTTAATTCATCCTGAAAAAAATCAAAATAAATTTCCTCACCTTTTAAGTGATAACTTATTGTAAAAAAGGGGCTAATCTTTTTGGTCCAGTCGCGTAGTGCCCTTGTCTCTCGTTCGGAAAAAGGCTTTTCTCCGTAGTATCCATGCGGCGAAGGCCTGTATATTCCTGAAAAATTTTTATCAAAATTTGCATCAAAATTATTGTTTAAGTCAACACCTCTGGCATTTGCCTTATAAAGAGAAAAATCTCCGCTTTTGTTTATTGCCAAAAGCCCAGCTTTTTGCTTTAAGTTTTTCACACCGTTTAAAACTAGCCCAGCACCATCTGGATTTACAAGTGGCACAAAAGAAATATTGTATGGTAAACTTTTTATTTTTTTTAGTCTTTCTAAAAAATAACAAATTAGGTCGCAAGTCAAATGTTCTCTTGCGTGAATTCCCCCTGTAATAACAACCCACCTAAAATTTTTGTTGAATATTTTATTTATTGCAAAAATTTTGTTTTTTAAATACGTTTTTCCTATTATTTTCACTGAAAAATAATTATTTATCGATTTTATTTTATTTTCTAATTTTTTATTATCCATATTATATTAAATGAAAAATATTAAATTTTGTTAAAACAAAAACACCACAGCGTTCTGTTGTGGTGTTTTTTATTTTAAAAATATAAATTTTCTGGCAACTGGATGTCGCACACTCCTTGCTTAGCCTGACATAGTGGACATGTTTCCCATGCCTCTTTATTAAAACTAACATACCCGCAATTTGGGCAAACCCACGCAACTTCCTTGGCTTTTTTGTAAAGCGTTTTATCCTTCATTTGTTTATAAAGCTCCTCAAAAACCTTTGCATGCCTTTCTTCAACATCGTGTATCATTTTAAAAGTTTTTGCAATATCCGCAAATCCCTCTTCAAGCGCAACCTGTTCAAACTCAAAATACGCCTTCGCCTCATCAAGCTCATCTTCTTTTAAAAGTTTTAAGTTGCTAAGCATATCCCATTTTTCTTTAAAAGGATAACCTGCAGCAATATCAATATTATCGATTTGTTTAAGTTCAGCATCTTGAAGATGAGTGTATAGTACCCTTGCGTGATTAAATTCTTGATATGCAATCTTATCTATGAGCGTAGCGATGGCCTCATAACCATTATATCTAAATCCATATTCACAAAATTCATATCTCGTTCTGGCAGCGCATTCTCCCATGTAAGCCCTTGCTAAATTTTTGTATGTTTTACTATCTTTCAGTTTCATATTTCCTCCTCTTGTTATTATCCCCATATTTGCCATTTTTATTCAATCGGCTTTTTACAAAAACATTTGTACAAATTAAAATTTTGTGTTATACTCCAAAATATGAAGAAGATAACAAAAGAGCAAGGTAAGGTAATCCTTAGACTTTTATTACTGCTGCTTTTGATTGCTGTGGTACTGCTTGCAATCTATCTCCCCCTAAAACTAACCGGCACTATTGATAAAATCGATACTGCCGAAGAACTAAAAGAGTTTATTTTAAGTTTTGGAGGATATGGATATGTGATGCTTTTTTTGATACAATTTTTGCAAACCACCTTTATGCCAACACCTACATTTTTAACAACTATTGCAGCCTCTTTAATTTACGGCCCATGGATAACCTTTGCAATCACCTATCCGGCGGTACTGCTAGGAAGTATAACTTTTTATTTCATAGGCAAAAAATTGGGGCGCGGCTCACTTAGATGGGCCCTCGGCCAAAAACTCGAAGAGCGCTGCGAGCGGATGTTTAGCAAGGGGCATTTATCTTATCCAGTTATAGCGTTATTCCCCTTCTTTCCACAAGATACGCTTTGTTTTGCGGCAGGAACTGTAAACATGAATTTTTGGTTTTTTATTGCAACAAATATCCTGGCAAGACCAATTTCAATAATACTGTCATGCTTCCTAGGAACTGGGCATATTATCCCATATAGCGGCTGGGGAATACCTGTATGGATTGCACTTGTCGCTGTTGGTATAATATTGTTTGTTTTAAGTTTTATTTATAGTGAAAAAATTGAAGCGTTTTTATTAAAAGTAGCAAACAAAATTTTTCACAAGAAAAGTGATAACCATCAAGATGAAAACCATGAAGACATTAAATTAAAAGATGAAGAAGATAGAGAAAAACCATTACAGAATAATGAAAAGATAGATAAAGAAAATAAGATAACCAAAAATGTAAACACAAAAGATGATGAAATCACATAAGATGTATGTGATTTTATTTTTTACAGTTGAATTTATTTTGTTTTTTTATTTTTTTGTGTTATATTTTGTGCATGGATAAACTAAAGAAATTTGCAAAAAGTGAAGCATACAGATTTGTATTGCAGGCGTTTAATGTTATTGTTGCCGGGATTTTGGGTGGTGTAGCATTCAAAACCTTTTTTGAACCTTCTGGGATTATACCAACCGGTTTTTCTGGACTTTCGGTAATTATTCATAATGCGCTGCTTAGTGTTGTCAATATTCCAACAGCGGTTATTTACACATTTATCAATGTGATTTTGTTCTTGCTAGCCCTTAGACTTTTCGGGTGGAGATTTTTGGCACTTTCTCTTATAGGCACAGCTGCATACATCCTGTCAATGCAATTTGGATATATCGAGGCGCTTGCAAATTCATCTACTGAAAAACTTTTGTTTGCCGTCGTCGGCGGAGTGATTAGTGGATCGGCTATCGGCTTTGGATTAAGATCTGGTGGGTCAACTGGTGGAACAGATATTGCTGGTGCTATAATTAACAAAAAATTCCCTAACATCAAGGCAGGCTCTGGAATATTGATTATTAATGTGATCGTTTTAACTTTAAGTGTAATCACTGCTGGAGTTCAAACAGGCTTATATGCGCTTGTTATCGCCGTTATTTCATCAATTTCAACAAACGTTGTTCTTAACACTTCAAAGCGCGTTGTGGCCTACTATATTATTTGCGATAAGGATGAAGAACTTGCGCAAGTGATACTTGACAAATATCATCGTGGCATCACCAAGATCAACGCCGAAGGAATGTTTTCAAAAAAGGAGAAAAAACTTCTTTTGTGTATACTGCCTTACGAACAATCGCTTGGGCTAAAAAAACTTGTTAAAACAGTTGATGAAAATGCATTTGTATTTTCAGAATCGGTTGATGAAACTGTTGGCGATGGCAAATTTCTTCTTGAAGAATCGATATTTAAAAACAAAGTTAAAAGTGCAACTGCCTCTTTAAAAAATAAAAACAAATATACAAGATGTGCTAATACAAGAAAATTGAACTATCCAAGAAGAAAAACAAGACTTC
>CADBOH010000081.1 GCA_902796285.1 uncultured Eubacteriales bacterium
TAGCCTTACGAGATGGTCCTCGCATCTTCACACAGGATTTCACGTGTCCCGCGCTACTCTGGAATCCTCTAGACGGTCGTTCAATTTCGGTTACGGGGCTGTTACCCTATATTGCGTTCCTTTCCAGAAATCTTCACCTATCGTCTGACCTATCACATTGAGGTCCTAAACCCCTAGCAAATTTCTTCGCTAGGTTTGGGCTCATGCAGTTTCGCTCGCCACTACTCCCACAATCGTTTTTTTACTTTCTTTTCCTCCGCTTACTTAGTTGTTTCGGTTCAGCGGGTTCCCCACATAACACTATTGATTCGTGTTATGTTACTACAACATGACTTGTAGTGTGTTTCCACATTCGGAAATCGACGGATCACAGATCAAGTGCATCTACCCGTCGCTTATCGCAGCTTATCACGTCCTTCATCGGCGCCTAGTGCCAAGGCATCCCCTATATGCTCTTTGTAGCTTAATCATTTTTAAAAAATGAATTTTGGATAATCTTAGCATTTTCGCTAAGTCTCATAATTAATTAAGACTTACTTGTTATTTCATTTACTCGACGTAAATTGAAATTTGCAAAAGATATTCGTATTACACAATAAATAACATGCGTAAATTAGAATATTTAATGCTCGTTTTACATACTGTAAAACTTATATTATGTAGTTGTCAAGGTTCTAACTAACTCTGGGCAACCAGCCCTTTTTTAAGTTAGCAAGAGTATAATAGCACAACGCTAAACCCAATGTCAACACTTTTTTCAAAAAAATTTTAAAATTTTTAAACTTTTTTTTATTTTTTTTATTTTCTTCCCGAAACATCACCGTGTGTTCGCACTTTTGAGGCTATACAGCCCTATTTATAAGGATTTTTTTATAATTTTATAATTAAATTTTTTTGAAACTTACTTTACACATAACAAAAAAAAGGGAGATCTATAATTGTTATTTTGATAGATCATCCTCTTCTTTGTCTAAATTGTTTAAGTTAAATTGTATTTGTTTATTCTCAAGCATTTGAGAAATATTTATGTAATTTTTTAACCAATCTTTGTAATCTAAACATTCAAGCCTTGTGTGTTCATTGTAATATCCAACGCTTAAATTAGCTCCACATATTTTATCACATAAAACCACTATATCCGTTTTTGAATTTTTCCCAGCATCACTAAACTCTAAATTTTTCTCTATAAATTCCTTAAAGTTTGCTTCTACTGGAATATTGTAACATTTGTAATCTCTTTTATTTCTTCTATCAAATTGAAGAGCATAACAATGATTGTTTATTTCATCAAAAATATCTTTGTTTGCGTTTTTCAAAAATTTTGACCCGACCTGACAATGCTCTTCTCCGTCAACGATTAAAATTGAGTGTCCGCTATTTCTTAGTAGATATAAAATTGCACAACCCGCCCTATCATCTGCCCCAATACCAAAATCCAAAAAAGAATTTTTGTTGTAGTAAATTCCAAAACTATATCCCAGCTTTTGCGTGTATTTTTCATCCTCCCCAATCCAATTTTTATCCCAGACTGTGTCGGCGTGCGCAACTAATAATACTTTATCATCCCTCGTCCCTCTAATATAAACAAATCTTTCGTTTGGTCTCTCTCCTTGACGATAGGTTGCATTTGGCAAATTTTTAAAAATGTCAAAAATCTCATCATCATTATTTACACTTATTGACAAAAACCTTTCTAAAATCTTTCTTTCTTCTTTGTGTTTTGTTTCGAAAATATTCATAATTTACCCTCTGACAAAATTATATAATCAATCACATAAAAAGTCAATCTCTATTTTTTAATAAAAAACCGAGCCAAAGGCCCGATTAAAACTCATTTTAAATAAGTTGGTGATACAACAACTGTATTTGATTTTCGTTTGCCAACCTATGAGAGTCGACTCGCGCAAATCCCAAGCACTTATTAATTTGATTGTTTCTTATATCAGTTGAATAAGCTCTTCTTCGTCTTGTTGATCTATCATTTGTTCTTTCTCTTTCATGCTATCAAAATAACCTTTTGGATCTCCTTCAATTAAAATTGCATTTTTAAGATCTCTGCAAGAATAGGCAAATCCGTTGGTTACTCTCTTAAAAGCTTTTGCTCCACTCTTTAACAAAGCATATACACACATACCAGGAAGTAATATAATTCCAGTTGGGATTGCTACTGTTAATGCACCAATACCGGCAGCGACTCTTGTAGCAGGCTTTTCGCCCTCTTGAAACAAATAGAACAATACTTTTGTAATTCCTCTAAGTGGAAGTGTTACTGTTGAAAACACAACATCAACTGCTTCCCCTGTGTATTTTAATATACCTTCGCCAATATCGCCTACAACGTCAAATGCTTTAGCGGAAGCGGAGGCAACTGTTGCACCAGCTTTTGCCATGCCTTTAACAAATTTGTTAGGTTCTTTACCATCATTTATATACTTTCTGTAACTCATTTTCATCTCCTTGCTTTCTAAATAATATCACACACTCCTAGCCTTGTCAATACCCTTTTTAAAACAATATCATACAAAAAAGCCGACATTTAATATCGGCTTTAAATTATTATTTTAAATTACTTAATACGTTTTTCGCCATATCGGTAAGCTTGTTTGCACTGGCTATTGCCTCTGGCATCATTTCTTTTGTGAGCGCACCAATCAATTTTTCATCTGTCACATGGATAATTTTGTTCCCATCCTTTGCTCCAAACAGAATTTCACCTGTCGGGATTGCGGTTAACATCACAAAGTCGCTGTTATTTGTCTTGCGCTCAGCCAAAACATAAAACTCTTCACCGTTTAGTTTAACTATGTCTCTTGGCTCGATCTCAATATTATTCATTTTCATTTGCCTCCTCATTTATAGGAGCTCTCTTATAAGCACTTTCAATATCTGCCAAGTCTTCTTCATATCCAACTTTTAATCTCTCAAGTTTTTCACACATCTTAAAGTTGGCTTCTTTAGTGTAGCCTTTCTCTTCACAAATTTTTTCAAAAAAGATTTGTCCGTTTAGTTTATTGAATTTTTCATACAAATCACGATGAAGTTTCATCAAAGACTCTTTAATCTCAGTTTTCTCGTTGTATGACTCATCTTCTTGCGGCAACTTTTCGAGTTCGGTTGACAATTTATCAATACCTGCCTCAAGTTTATCAAGTTCATCGCTTGTATTGATTACTTCATTTTCCAGATCTTCAATAGTAACGCCTTTTCTATCTCTCTTTGCTTTATCTAAATATGGAGAAATCAAATCATCGACTTTTTCTTTAAACAGTCTTAAAGGCTCATTATCAATCTGTGCATCTTCATACTTCTTAGCATATTTTTTTGCAACAATAGTAGCAATGCGAGATCTTTCTTTTTTCTTGCCATCAACACGCTCTGTTTTAACATCTGGCAAAGCAATAAGTCCTCCTGCCACAGCAGCAGATACTCCACTTCCGATTATTGGCAAAGTTAAAGGATCTTGTGCACCCAAAAATTTTAAAACAATTCCTGAAATAAACACACCGAGTCCTGAAAGAACAGTGCATACCCAAGTTGTGTCAATTATTCCACTAACTTGGTTGTATTTTAATTTTTCAATACCTTGAGGGCTAACATCAAATTCTTCTGCTTTGATTTTGCCTCTTTTCCACTTTTTGTACTGTTTTTTGATGAGCGGACTGCTTTTAACAATATACTCCACAAATCTGGCTCTTGCATATGTAACATCTTTTACCACATCGGTACCAATCATATATGCAAGTTCTGGGTTGCCAGAAGCGATCTCTAAAATTTTGTTGTATTCTTTTTCAAAAAAATCCTTATCCTTTTGTGTTGTTTGAGCAAGGTTTTTTGCTTTTTCAAGGTTCTCTTTTCTTTTCATGATACCTCCACGTTTATTTGTATTTTAACATGCGTCGCTCTTGTTGTCAAGGGGTTTGATAAAAATCATTCGCTTTCTATTATATATTGTTATATATATAAATGATATATATTATATAATATAAAAGGAAATAGACACTACTACTTCCTTTTTTGTTTGTATTCTTTTTTAAAGGTAACGTTTAATCCTTTAGATTTTAAGTATTCTAAAAGGTCGGCACTTACGCCCTGTGTCATACCTCTTTGATCTAGTATAAAACTTTGATATTTGTTGATGAAAACAAAAATATAAAGTCCATAAACTATAACATGATCAAGCTGCTCGTATGTAAGACGCTCTTGTGCGCTTTCTTTATACTCGTTGCTAGCGTTTTCTGCCACTTCACTGGTGATAACAAGTTCATCTTCAAAAAATTCAAAATGATTTAGGTATTTGTTGTCTTTAAAGATGTCCTGATTTCTTTTTTTTACGCTTTGGTTAATTACATAAGGAATAATAACTGCGCCTAACACGCCGGCAATCATAAATGCGATCCCCAAAAACATATAAACAAACAAGAGTCCAACACCTGCTCCAGCACAGATTGCAAACAAAACAATAGAAGCTAAAATAGATGTTTTTTTAACTGCAAAGTTTTGAAAAACTTCTATTTCTTCCTTCCCCATCCTGCTCGTGTTTTTAAATAATAGTTTTTTTTCTTCCATAAATAATCCTACTTGTTTTTGTAAACCCTTTCACATGTAACGGCTAATGCCCCTTCACCAATATGACAAGACACGCTAAGTGAAAGCGGATCTATAAATCTTATTTTTAAACCAGGAAATTCTGCCGCCACCTGCGCAGCAAAATCTTTAGCCTTTTCGATGCAGTTTGTATGTGCGATACTAAGTTCAATTTCACCATTGTCTACAAACTGTTTAAATCGAGTTTCAAGATCTTTTTTAATTGCCGCTATCATTTTTTCTCTTGCAACTTTTTCGTTTAACACCTTGGCAAACGAGTCAAGTTTTCCACCTTGTATTTGAAGCACAGGCTTTATCTTTAAAAGTGTGCCTATTGCAGCGGCGGCAGGAGTTATTCTACCACCCCTTTTTAAATATTTAAGAGTTGGCACCATTATGTAAATGCTTGAGTCTTTTTTTGTGTCAATTAGATATTTTTTGATTTCCTCTGCACTTTTCCCTTCTTTTGCAAGTGCAAGCGCATCCATAACAGACTGGCGTTGCGTAACCGAAATTCTTTGATTATCAACAACTTGAACGCGCCCATTATATTCCGTTGCAAAATTGATGGCAGTTTCACATGCACTGCTAAGCGAACTTGACATTGGAATATGCACAATTTCATCATAATCTTTTAAAATTGAATCCCAAAGTTCAATAACACTGCCAAGTGATGGCTTTGATGTTGAAATATCACAGTCGCCAGCAAGCATTTTATAAAATTCATCTTGCGTTAAATTTATATCCTCAAAATACTCTTTTTCATTGATCATAAAAGGCATTGGGATAACAAAAAGACCTTCAGTCTCATTGACCTCTTTTTGTGATATACCGCTATTACTATCTGTTACTACAGCGATTTTGCTCATAAAATCTCCTTGTGAGTAAATAAAATCAGGTTTATTGTATCATAAAACGCGAATTTTGTAAATCATAATAAATAAAAAATTTAGAAAATATCTTATTTTATTATGATAATTTTTTAAAAAGTTTTATACTAAAACTGGTTTTTAATTGTGCGCTTTACGCTGTTTTTAAAACAAAAGGGGTGACTATGAAAGCAAAAATTGGTTTTGATAATGAAAAATATTTAAAACTTCAAAGTAAAAACATACTCGAACGTATTAAAAAATTTGACAACAAACTATACCTTGAATTTGGGGGCAAGATTT
This sequence comes from uncultured Eubacteriales bacterium, assembly GCA_902796285.1. Taxonomy (GTDB): domain Bacteria; phylum Bacillota; class Clostridia; order Christensenellales; family UBA1242; genus Caccovivens. The sequence goes on from CADBOH010000081.1 coordinate 5,757, forward strand.
TTGATGACCTGCATGCTGCAAGGGTGCTCCCCGGCTTTGACCCCAATATTAAAACCAAGCTTCTGACCAAACTTAAAGATAAAGCAGAAATAATCTTTTGCATTTCTGCAAACGATATTGAAAAACACAAAGTCCGCGCAGACCTTGGCTTAAGCTACGATAATGAAGTTTTAAGACTTATCGACAATTTAAGAAGCCTTGATCTTTACGTTTCATCTATTGTGATCACCCTTTTTAAGGGTCAACCAAATGCAACTAAATTTGCTCAAAAACTTGAGCAGCGAGGCGAAAAAGTATACTTTCACAGATACACAAAAGGTTATCCTAGCGAAGTTGATGTTATTGTTTCTGATGAGGGTTATGGTGCAAATCCATATATTGAAACAACAAGACCTCTTGTAGTTGTAACCGCGCCTGGTCCATCAAGTGGAAAACTTGCAACCTGCCTCAGTCAAATGTACCACGATTATCGTCGTGGAATTAGAGCCGGCTATGCTAAGTTTGAAACTTTCCCTGTATGGAACCTTCCACTGAAACACCCAGTTAATATCGCTTATGAGGCCGCCACAGCGGATCTTAAAGATATAAATCAAATTGACCCATTTCATTTTACCGCTTATGGAAAACTTGCAGTAAACTATAACCGCGACATTGAGGTTTTCCCAGTACTCAAAAATATTTTAAGAAAGATTACTGGCGAAGATATATATAAATCTCCTACCGATATGGGCGTAAATATGGTGGGCTGTGCGATTATAGATGATAATGTTGTTCAGGAAGCAGCGAAACGTGAAATTGTGAGAAGATTTTTTAGATCTGAATGCGATTACAAAAAAGGGCAAGCTTCTTTTGACACGCTTGAACGTTCAAGAATGCTTATGAGTGAGCTCGACCTCGTGCCTGATTACATAAATGTTGTGGCTCTTTCAAAAAAGACTTCAAGGGAAACTGGATACCCTGTTGTTGCACTTGAATTGCCAAATGGCGATGTTGTTTTCGGAAAAAACAAAAAAATAATCTCAGCAAGCGGGGCTGTGATATTAAATGCTCTTAGAACTCTTGCTGGCCTTGGCGACGATTTTGATATTATTAAAGATAATATCTTAATGCCAATTATTGAACTTAGAACAAAATACCTTCACTCAAAGGATGGCGTTTTAACTCTTGACGATGTTTTGACTGCGCTCGCAATATCTTCACATGATAATGAAAAAGCAAAAAAAGCAATCGAAAAACTATCTATGTTAAATGACTGCGAAGCACACTGCACTTACATCTTATCTTCGGCAGAAGAATTGTCTTTAAAAAGGCTTGGTATAAACATTTCTTGTGAGCCAGAGTTTTTAAACAACAAACTTTTTGAAAATTAACAAAAAAACCAATCAAATGATTGGTCTTTTTTTATTTTAGTGGTCTAAGGCTAAAAGGATTTTCTGCTGTATGCAAACCGTGTGTTGTGCTGAGTTTGCCGCCATTATTATCTTTAAACCTCGCTTTTGGAGCGCCAGGAACAAAATATGCTTTACATTTAGGATTTAAACAAACATATCTTATCCCTCTATCCATACCAACACAATACCATATCGCACTTCTAATAATTGTACTGCCTACCGGCTCTGCGTATATTGATTTTTGTTTGCAAAATGGACATGTTTTTTGTGTTCTCGGTCCGCAATGAAGTTGTTTAGCCAATTTGTTCATTTTAACAGAGTCAGGAGCGCCGCCTTTCTTTCCCTCAACCTTGCCTTTTATTTCCCCCTCCGCAGAGTCTTGACCTTGTCCCTTCTTTTTAGATTTCTTAGCATTAGCCTCGCCTTCATCATCTTTTAACTCATCTTCGTCCTCAGGCTCAGGATCTTCGCCATACCCAGAAGGATTGTCATCGTCATCACCAAAGCCATCTTCTTCATCGTCATCATATTCGTCATCGTCGTCATCGTCGTCATCATATTCGTCATCGAGCTCATCATCGTCATCGTATTCGTCATCATCATAATCGTCGTCGTACATGGCAAACCTCCTTTTAATTAATTATAGTATACACTAAAATAAAAAAAATTACAATAAAAAACATCTGAAATATTCAGATGTCTTTTTTAGTCAAGCCACAAAACTTTGTTTGCAACAATCAAAGTGATGATATCAACAAGCCACAAAAATGGGATACCAAACACGAGCAAAACAACGGCAAGCACAATACCAACAGTATTTTTTGACTCAATTGACTTAATGAGTCTGTAAACAACCCAAACTATGTCAAGAAATGGCAACGCAAGCAAAATCTTAACAATAAGTGGGAGCTCATCAAATTTCTTTGTAATTTCCATAATTTTTCTCCTTTTTAGTATTATATGACATAACAGATAAAAAATCAACTTTTTAAAGCGGTTTAGCAAAATTTGTCTTAAAAGTATTTTTATTAAAAACACTTTTATGTTATACTTAGGCACAGGAGGTAAAATTATGTTAAGAGATATTAGAAAAATTGGTAAAAAGCTTGGCTTAAATGAAAAAGACCTTAGCCTTTATGGGTTTGATAAGGCCAAAATTTTAAACACAAATTTATCCCCAAATGGAAAGTTAATACTGGTTTCAGCAATGAACCCAGGAAAGTTTGGTGAAGGCAAAACCACTGTATCAATCGGTCTTGGTGATGCACTTGCGCTTCTAGGCAAAAAAGTATGTCTTGCACTAAGAGAACCATCGCTTGGTCCTGTATTTGGCGTAAAAGGCGGCGCGACTGGTGGCGGCAAAACTTGCATAGAACCAAAAAGCGATATTAACCTTCACTTTACAGGCGATTTTCATGCAATAACAAGCGCAAATAACCTTTTATGCGCAATGATTGACAATCATATTTTTCAAGGCAACCTACTTAACATAGATCCAGACCGTGTTTTATTTAAAAGATGCATGGACATGAATGATAGGGCTTTAAGAGAAATCACGATAAGTGAAGAAAAAATAAAAAACAACGTTCAAAGACATGATGGATTTGATATAACTGCCGGCAGTGAAATCATGGCAATTCTTTGTCTTGCAAAAGACCTTGATGACTTAAAAAGAAGATGTGGCAACATTGTGATTGGATTTGATAGAGATGGCAAACAACTTTACGCAAAAGACTTAAAAGCGCAAGAAGCGATGGCTATTCTTTTGAAGGATGCAATTAAGCCAAACCTCGTTCAAACAACAGCAAACACTCCTGCCATAGTTCATGGAGGCCCATTTGCAAACATTGCCCATGGCTGTAACTCTGTAATCGCAACCAAAACCGCTTTATCTCTTGCAGACTACGTTGTAACAGAGGCTGGATTTGGCGCCGACCTAGGTGGCGAAAAGTTTTTGGATATGAAGTGCCGCTTAAACAACCTTAATCCAAACATGGTTGTTGTAGTTGCAACAGTAAAAGCACTCAAATTGCATGGTAATGACGATGTTAAGGCAGGTTTTGCCAACCTCGAACGTCATGTAAACAACATGAGAAATGTTTTCAACAAAAAAGTTGTTGTGGCTTTAAATAAATTTGCTGATGATAAGAAAAAAGATATTGATACAATTATGGCTCTTTGTGAAAAAATAAATGTTAAATGCATCATATCCGATGGATTTAATAAAGGCGGCAAAGGTTGCACCGCGCTTGCTCAGGAAGTTGTAAAAATTTGTGATGAACCACTCACCCCACTCCACTTTGCGTACAATAATAAAGACAACATCGAAAAGAAGGCAAATGACCTTGCCAAAAATATCTACGGAGCAAAAAATGTTGAGTTTAGCCCAAAGGCAAAGGAAAAAATCAAGTACTTTGAAAATATAGCCAAAAATTATCCTATCATAATGGCAAAAACACAATACTCTTTTTCAGATGATCCGCTTTTGTTAAACGCTCCAACAAACTACACATTCCACGTAAGCGATATTGAACTCAAAAATGGGGCAGAATTTTTAGTTTTGATTGCAGGAAAGATGTCACTTATGCCAGGGCTTCCAAAAGTTCCTAATGCTGAAAAAATGGAAATAATTGATGGACAAATATATAATTTAAAATAATTTAATCAAAATTAACGAAAAACACACATTTTTTAATAAAAAATATTGATTTTTTCAATATTTTTTTATTTTATTTTCTCTTTACTTTTATCTATTTTTTTGCTATATTAAATCTATGAATAAATTAGAGATGTATTATAATAAATTTAACGAAGATAAAAGGCTTTTGTCAAGGCACGGACAAGTTGAATTTGAAGTAACAAAAAAATATATTTTAAGTTTAATTGGCAGTCAAAAACATTTAAATATCATTGATATTGGCGCAGGTACTGGCAGATACTCCGCTTTTTTGGCTGACCTAGGCCATAACGTTACTGCTGTTGATGCTGTTCAAAAAAATGTTAGCCAAATAAGACTGAAAAACGAAAATGTTGTTGCAATGAAAGGCAATGCCTTAAAATTAAAGTTTAAAGATGAAACTTTTGATATCGCCCTACTCTTTGGTCCAGTTTATCACCTCTTTACTTTTGAGGACAAGTTAAAAGCAATAATGGAAGCAAAGCGCGTGGTAAGAAAAGGTGGATATGTTTTAGTTATGTATCTTATGAACGATTATGCCGTTATAACACACGCCTTTAAAGAAGGTGCGCTTATGCAATCACTAAAAGACGGCAAACTTGGACAAGATTTTCAAATAAACAACGTCGAGGATGATTTATATAGTTATGTTCGTCTCGAAGAAATCAATAGCCTTGCCAGTCAAAGTCAAATGCAAAGGCATAAAATAATAGGTGTTGATGGTGCAACAGATTACATCCGCCCTACTTTAAACAAACTCACTGACGAAGAATTTAAAATTTTTATAGACTATCAACTCTCAATTTGCGAAAGGCCAGAACTTTTAGGTGCAAGTTCACACGTACTTGACATCTTAAAAAGATAAAAACATTTTGAAATTTAGCTTTCATATATTAAAATATACAAAGGAGAAACAAATGAAAAAGAATTTTGAACTATCCCTGATGATTGCATTGATTGTAGTTACATTTACACTAGGTGTTGTTTTTATCTGTCTTTTAAACCATGGATCAACATTTCTTGTTATCGGCGTTATACTTGCGCTGTTCGGCTTTATTAATGCCATGGTGCTTATTGGTATTAACAACAAGATTATAAGATACAAAAATAAGATTGAAGAAAGTCTTTCGCTTATTGATATTCAATTAAAATTAAGATTTGACTTAGTGCCAAACCTTGTTGAAACTGTAAAAGGATACGCCAAACATGAAAAGGAACTTCTTGCAGAAGTTATAAGCCTTCGTAATAACGCCGCAAATGCAACTAAGGAAAATGAAAAATTAGAAAACGCAAATCAACTTTTGCCAAAGCTGAAACAAATGATTATGCTGGCAGAAGATTATCCAACACTTAAAGCCGATCGCGTTTTCAAACAACTCATGGACGATCTTGCCGATATAGAGGATCGCATCGTTGCTGCAAGAAGAATTTATGACAGCAATGTTGCCATGTATAACACACTTATAAAAACTTTTCCAAATAGTATTGTCGCAAACGCAAGAGGATTTGAAAAGGCTGAGCTTTTCAAAATTGACACCGCCGAAAAAGTTTTGCCAAAAATCTCGTTTAATGGAGAAAATAAATGATTTCAAAAGAGGAATATAAGCAAAAAGTTGCTTCATTTATTAA
>CADBOH010000082.1 GCA_902796285.1 uncultured Eubacteriales bacterium
AAAGATTATTGGACAAGTTGGTATTGCAGTTATTGTTGCTGTGTTTGCATACTTTAAAATTGGCAGCGATTTAGAGTTTTTTGGGCTCAAACTTGATATTGGTTACTTTATTATTCCATTTATCATATTCTTCTTTGTTGCAGTAACAAATGCTGTCAACCTTATTGACGGGTTAGATGGACTTGCTGGAGGTGTGAGCTTAACGTATTTATTATTTTTTGGGCTAATCCTAGCAATTTGTTTTTCATATCCAAACTATGCAATTATTTGCTTTGCAATGGTTGGGGCGCTTTTAGGCTTTTTGCTTTTCAATGGATTCCCAGCCAAGATTTTTATGGGGGATACCGGGTCTCTTGGTCTTGGTGGATTAATTGCCTCTATTGCGGTTTTTACAAAATTGGAACTTATTATGCCAATAATAGGTGTGCTTTATGTTTTGACCGCATTATCAGATGTTTTGCAAGTTGGGTATTACAAAAAAACGCATAAGCGTATATTCAAAATGGCGCCACTTCATCATCATTTTGAGAAAAGTGGTGTGCATGAAAATAGAATCGTAACAGTATATATAGTAATAACAATGGTTGCTGGCTTATCTTGTCTTGTTGGCTACCTTGCTGTTACAGGAGTTTTATGAAATTAAATTTAAAAGGCAAAAGAGTTTTGGTTTACGGCCTTGGCATAAGTGGCCAATGCGCTGCCAAACTTTTGCATGATGAAGGGGCGTGTGTTTCAATTTATGATGATGAAAACAGATTTTCAAATTTTTATAGTTTTGAAAAAGAACCTCTAACAAAAAAATTTGATATTATTGTGGTGAGCCCCGGAATTAAGGTTATAGGCAATCAGGTCATAGCGCATTTTTTGTCAAATGAGACAACAGTTATCAGCGAACTAGATCTTGGATTTTTATTTTGCAAAGGAAAGGTTATTGGTATAACCGGCACCAATGGGAAAACAACGGTAACTTCACTAACGGGTGAGATTTTTAAAAAGGCTGGATTTAATACATTTGTATGTGGCAATATTGGTCTGCCTATTTGTGCCATTGCAAAGCAGACAGAAAAAAACAGTGTGATAGTTTGTGAGGTGAGCAATTTTCAGCTTGAACTATCGAGATATTTTTGCCCTGATGAATGCACTATTTTAAACCTTGCCCCTGATCATATTGATAGGCATGGGAGCTATGAGGAATATGTAAGAGTTAAAAAGAAAATTTTATCTTTAAAAGGCAAGCAAAAGGTTGTTTTAAATTTTGATGATAAGCAAGTAAATTTGCTTAAAAATGGCAAAAAAACGATGTTTTTTTCAAAAAAAACACTAAACAAGGGCGTTTTTGTGAAAAACAATTGGATTTATCACAATAAAACAAAAATAATTTCGCTTAATGATATCCCGCTTTTTGGTGAAAAAAATTTGGAAAATGTGCTTGCCGCTGTTGCGCTATGCGTAGGTTATAAAATTAAACCGAGTGTCATTAAAAATGCAATTTTACAGTTTAAGGCTCCATCGCACAGACTTGAGTACTTGGGAGAGGTAAATGGTGCAAAGGTTTTTGACGATTCAAAAGCGACCAATATTTCATCGACAATTTCAGCGATAAATTCTTTGGGGGATTTAAATCTTGTGTTGCTTGTTGGGGGTAGAAATAAAGATTGCACATTTGATGAGATATTTAATAAGCAGTTTTCTTTTGAAAAAATTTTGTGTTTTGGTGAGGCGGGTAGTGATATTTTTGAGTGCGCAAAAAAATATGGGTATAGTCCTCTTTTGTTTTCTAGCATGAAAGATGCAACATATTATGCAAAGAATAATGCTGAGGCTGGCGAAAAAGTTTTGCTTTCGCCAGCGTGCGCGAGTTTTGATGAATTTTCTTCCTATGCAGAAAGGGGAGAAATTTTTAAGGAGATTATGTTTGGTGAACTTGAAAAAATTGAAATGTCATAAAAATAATATCCTTGTTATTTTTCTTGTTTTGTTGCTTGTTGGATTTGGGGCACTTATGGTGTATAGCGCCAGTTTTTATAGCGCTGAATATCATTATGGCAATCAATATTTTTTTCTTTTCAAACAGATTTTTGGCATTGTGCTCGGCATGGTAGCAATGATATTTTTTATGTTTATTGATTATCATTTACTAAAAAAGTTTAAGTGGATAATTATTGGCATAACTTACGTTCTTCTGGTTCTTGTTTTTGTGCCGGGGATTGGGGTTGAAAGCTTTGGTGCAAAAAGATGGCTTTCAATCCTTGGATTTTCGATTCAACCATCTGAAATTGCAAAGTTTTCCCTCGTTATTTTTGTCGCATCATATATGTCAGACAATCATGAAAAAGTTAAAACGCTAAAAGGGCTTATGCCGGTCATTATGATAGCAGGGAGTTTTGCCTTGCTTATCATGCTTGAACCATCAATGAGCGTTACTATGTGTATTGGGTTTGTTACGCTTTTTATGTTGATTATAGGTGGGATAAGCAAAAAACATACACTGATGTTTTCGGTACCAGCTGCGGCGGCAGTGCCTGTGCTAATTTTGATTGAACCTTATAGATTAAAAAGACTTATGGCGTTTATTAATCCATGGGCATCACCACAGGGGGAGGGATTTCAACTTATCCAGTCGCTTTATTCATTGGGGGATGGTGGT
>CADBOH010000083.1 GCA_902796285.1 uncultured Eubacteriales bacterium
TGATGCTAGCAGCAATTCCCGCAACGCCGCCACCAGAAACGGTGATATATGGATAACGGAACGATAATCCCTCTTGCATTCTGCTTTCACCTTCTACTGAAACAGCTACGCTTGATGCAACATAGCAGTTTTCAATAACACCATAGCAATGCATACCTACAATACCGCCGGCATAGACATTGTTTCTGTTTGTTCCATCAGAGTTTGCAGAATAAAATCTTTTTGACTTTGCCCTAACAGTTGTGCTTTCTATTTTACAATACTCAATTGAACCGTTGTTCTCACCTGAAATAGCTCCAGCGTACATTGTGATAGCTTTATTAAGGTTATCGTTGGATGTGCCAGAGTCTCTTGAAACTGATATGCTAGAATCTGAAACATAACAAGAATAAATTGTTCCATTATTAACAGAAGCCAAAATACCCGCTACAATTTTTTTCGCGTCATTTTCTCCGCTTTCTGTTACCGTAACTTTTTCAAGTTCAACATTTTTAATCATCCCCCCTTCGCCAACGTAACCAAATAGCGAGGTTGCATTTTCTGAAGAGTAATTTACTTTAACATTTTTAATCTTATGCCCTGCACCATCAAAAACTCCAGTATATGGATTTTTTTCAAAAGCAAGAGGTCTTAACGTTTCATTAAGGAAGTCAATATCCTTTATGAGTAAAAATGATTTATCGTTCTTCTCTAAATTATACATTAATTTGTATTGACCCACCGAAGAGATTATATATGGGTCATCAATCGTGCCTTTGCCTCCAGCGAAGTTAGTGTCATCGCCAACCCTAAAGGCCACTTCATAAACAACTATTCCATCGTATTCAACAATACCACGGAAATCATTATCTGTCAAAACTTTGTAATATCCAAGTTTTGTGTTTTGCTCTAAAAGTTTGTCTTGTGAAATAAATTTATATTCAAATTTTGTGCTATCAAGGAAGAAACGATTTGCAAAAGGCTCGATTACTTGATTTAAATATATTGTTTCACCCCAGTCAACATTTCCAAATGTGCCCACGTCGTTTTTTGTGACATATCTTAGCATTTTGTCTTTTTCTTCAATAAGATAAGAATTCCCAAGTCCCAAAATATATTCTATATCAACCAAAACCTGTTTATATGCATCTTGCTCTCTTTGAGCGAGCAATTCATTTAACTCTTGAATATCCTTTGCTGTTACATAATCATCTTCGCCAGTACCATAATAGTATTTTGCATTTTGGTATCTATCTGCTTGGCTCATATCTGGATTTTGAAGATAAATTTGAGCCAACTGATATGAGTTAATAAGCCTGATTACATTGAGCATTGTTAAATAATCATAGTACACTTGTGAGGCAAAATCTATCGCTAGAACAGACGCATTGCCGGCAACATAACTTTGATTTGAAGCCAAATAATCATAGTAATAGTGGTTTATTGATTTTCTTGTTGCTGATTCAACAAAATACTCAGTAAACATATTTAAGTATGAAACTCCGTTTGATGTCGCGCCAACAAGAGCTTTGTATAACTTGTTGTATTGGTTTTGCAGCACGCTATCCTCAGCCTTGCTTGCAATACTTGTTGCAAGATCACAATAAAGTGAATCTTGCGTAGCACTATAAAGATATCTACGAAGAAGATTATAACTAAAATTACCAGATGTTGAATAAATAAAATCCGTCACCTGAGTTTTTGCAAAATATGCTTCAAAAGAGTCTTGAATTGCGCTTAATACTTTTTCAATCTCTTCATCAAGTTTATTTGATAATTCTGCCACTTGGATCTTAACATCTTCAATTTCACTCGAAATTCTATCAAATTGGTCATTAAGTCTTGCTTCCATCATTTGAAGCTCAGTTTGCGATGTTTCGCCTATATGGAACCAACTCAAAATCATGTCAAGGCCGCCATCAACTGCTGCGCCTGCCGCTGGTGAGCCAAAGTATGCTGTAGCGGCCATTGCTGCGCCACCTTTCAAAATATTTACGGTATATTTAAGATAATCGGTCGCACCGTCATTTTTTATGATATCAAGTATCATGTCATTAAAAGATGAGGCTGCCTTTACTCCATAATTTACAATCGCAATTTTAGTCGCTGCATCATACTTGCTCCATCTTGAAGCTGCCGGCTGCTCCTGATTTGCTATCGCATTTGCAACGCCTTGATTTGCGTTTGCGTTTTGGTTGTTTTGAACATTAATTATTCTTTGATTGCCATCTCCATGTTCTGAAACATTGTCATCAAGCCCGATATCCCCAACATCATCAATATTTATTATTTCATCATCAACAGCGTGTGAGGTATAATTGGGTTTTAATATAACACAAAACGAAAAAGCCAACATAAATATTGCAAGAAATAATGAGATTATTAATAAACTATTTCTTTTTACATTTGTTTTCATTTTATCTCACCTCCTTATACAATTTTTATTGCACCATTTATTAGTAATGGTGGATTGCTATCCAAATCTTTTACATAATACGAAGTTGGTAAAATATTAATTAAATAATCTCCTGTTGAGGCATATTTATCAACTTTAAATTGCATTTCAAAAACTTCGGCATAATTGTTTGTTAATGCATATTCGGTTGAATATACCCAAGAAAATTCTATTGTGTTTTCGTTTGTATCAAGTGTAACGTTGTATCTGTTTTGAGTCGCAAAAACGTTTTTAACAATGATATCACTTTCGGATAAATTCAGATTTCCATCATAATAAACATCAATATTAAGCCCACTGAAAGTAATTGGAGAAACGATATAAACACTAACACTTACTGTTTTTGATACTCCGCTTTCAACCTCGTTCGTTTCAACAAACAGAATTGGAACCGTTACTTCTGTATAAACCGCGGTAATTGTTAAATCTTCCTTAACACAAGCAAAGTCTTTATCCCAACCGCTAAACATATAACCTTTCTTTTCTTGTTTTGTCCAATCAATATAAATTAGATTTTCATCGGCTATATCTGGAGCAGTTGCGCTTTCTTCATTGTAAACTTGCTCAGCCTTTAACACCGATCCGTCGTGATCAACAAATGTAACTTTGTATGACGCAACTCTGTAAACTGCTTTAACTGTGATGTTGCCCATAACACTATCAAATTCTGTATCCCAGTGGTCAAATATGTAACCCTCTCTTTGTGGACTAGCTGGCGCAGTAGCGCTAGCACCCTCATCAACAACCTGAGTTTTTAATTCGCTATTGTCATAGTCGACAAAAGTTACTGTATATTGTTTAACATATACGGCTACGATCTCCACATCAGCCATTACATGTGTGATATTTCCATCCCAATGATCAAATCTATACCCATTTCTTGTTGGGTCTACTGATGGATATGAAGCATTTTTCCCATAATCGACAACTTGGCTATCGTAAACAGAGAGATCATAATCCAAAAATAGCACTTCACAAACTTGAACATATTGTGCATGAATTATCATGTTGTTAGACACACTTGAAAAATCTTTGTCCCAAGAATCAAATCTATATCCCGTTCTGCTTGGATTTATTGGTGCAACAGCGGCATGCCCCTCTTCAATCTTTTGCTCGTAGACAATTTCATTATCTATTTGAACCCCAATCTCAGTATTGTCATAGTCCAAAAATTTTACACTATAATATTTTGTTGTAGGTTCTGCCTTATCTTCATCATGGCATGAGCACGCCTCTACTCCAAATGGCACAATTAAAATGAAGGCAAAAACAAACATCCACCTAATAATATTTAAAAGCTTTTGTCTCTTGTTCATAAAAACTCCTTAAACTGTTTTTATTATATAATAAAAACAAAAATTCTCAAAACAAATTAACAGGCAAAAACTATTTATTACAATCAATTTTGCACGATAAAAAAGCAGAGCTATTTCGCTCTGCTCTGTTTTGAAATATTTAAACAAATCCCAATCGCCGCCATAAACATCATTACCGATGTACCACCACTTGATATAAACGGCAATGGAAGCCCGGTTGGTGGGATTGAGCCTGTTACAACAGCAATATTTAAAAGCGTTTGCACTGCTATAACAAATGCCACCCCGCTCGCAAGCATGGCGCCAAATCTATCCTTTGCGTTTAAAGATATTTTTATCAAACTAAAAATCAGTGTGATATAAACGAGGCATAGCAAAACCACACCAATAAACCCAATCTCTTCGCCGATAATTGAGAGGATAAAATCTGACTCAGCAAATGGAAGAAACAGGTATTTTTGGCGAGAATTAAAAATCCCAACA
>CADBOH010000084.1 GCA_902796285.1 uncultured Eubacteriales bacterium
CCATATTTCAATAATAATGGTTATAACTATGATGTATACCCAAATACTTTACCTACTAGTGCAAATACAAATCAAAATGAAACACAACCAAAGATAACAAAGCAAGATAATATTGAGTGCGAAAATTGTAATGACAATTGTGAAAACTGTAAAGATCAATGCGAAAATTGTGACGGCAATGAGTTTGAAAATTTAAATACTGATTTACTTGAAAATGAAACAAAATTTGATGCACAATTTTTATCAGCAAAGGAATTTAAAAAATAGGCATAACGCCTATTTTTGTTTGTATAATGCAATACAACATACTATATATTGTATTAATTTATAAGTTTTGTGCGAAAACTCTCTAATATCTTATTTTCAAGTCTGGATACTTGAACCTGTGAAATTCCTAATTCTTTTGCGATTTGAGTTTGTGTTTTGTCAAAATAATAACGCATCAATATAATTTTCTTGTCGCGCTCATTTAAGCCCACAATCAAATCTTTTAATACTATATTATCAAGAAGCTTTACCCCATTATCATCATCTGCTTCTATCCTATCTATTAAATTAAGAGTATCAGAATCATCCTCAATTGGTGAGTAAAGCGATATAGGCATTTTTGCTGAATCCATAGCAATAATAATATCTTGTGGATCTAATTTAAAATTACAGGCGATCTCGTCAATTGCCGGTGATCTACCGTTATCTTTCATGAATTGATCTATATACTTGTTTATTTGCATATTAAGCGTTTTTAAAGCCCTTGAAACCTTTACCATCCCATCATCTCTTAAAAACCTCTTAATTTCGCCTATCACCATTGGTACTACGTACGTAGAAAACTTTACTCCAAACTCAGCATTAAAGTTTTTTATAGCCTTTAAAAAGCCGATACAACCAAGTTGATATAAGTCATCATATTCAATACCTTTGTTTGTAAACCGCTTAATAACACTTTTAATCAATGGCGAATTTTCTTCGAGAAGCACTGTTTTTGCCTGTTGATCATCCTGCTGAGCCCTGGCGACCAATTCAAGCACATGTTCATTATCAAGCATTACCCACCTGCAGTGACGTATTTGCTATCTTTTTATACATTGTAACAATTATTCCACTGCCTTCGTTATGTTCAACCTCAAGCTTGTCCATAAAACTTTCCATAACTGCAAACCCCATACCACTGCGTTCTTCACTTGGTTTAGTGGTAAAAAACGGCTCTCTTGCCCTATCAATATCCTTTATGCCAACCCCTTGATCCTTTACAGTAATCTTTATAGTATTATTTTCAATATCACACCTAATAGTGATAAGCCCTTTGTGTTTTGATGGGTAAGCGTGTACAACACAATTGGTAACAGCCTCTGATACGGCTGTTTTTATATCACCTATTTCATCTAACGTTGGATTTAATTGAAGGCAAAAACCAGCTACGCACACCCTAGCAAAACTTTCATTTATTGATAGCGCCTTAAACGTTACTTCCATAAAATTACTTTCGTTCATATAACCTCCTTAAACAATTTTGGGCATAATTTCATAAAGCCCAGTCATTTTAAATATCTTCTCAGCATGTTTGGATGGATTGCAAATAAAAATAGGGATATTTCTTGACTTCATTTTTTTATATCTTCCTATAAGTACCCCAATTCCTGTACTATCCATAAAATCCAATTCGGATAAATCTATAATAATTTGAGAAAAGTTTGTCCCCGCAAACATTTCATCCATAATGTCACGTGAGTATGCCGCAGAATTTTCGTCAAGTTCCCCACACAACAAAACATAAAGTGTTTTATTATAAATTTTACTTTTTATGTGCATTATGCGCTCCTTTCACAAAAAGATTAGCACAGTAAAAGCTGCATATTAATAGAAGTTTTAGCGAAATTTGTTTTATTTTAAATTAGTCAAACATTTGTTTTAATAAAAGGTAATAAGCAATAAAAAAATTTAGCTAATTATTAAAAAATTTTTATATTTCACTTGACATCTTATTCAATTTATATTAAAATAGCATTGCAAACTTATTGCGGGGTGTAGCGCAGTTGGTAGCGCACGTGGTTTGGGACCATGGGGTCGGGAGTTCGAGCCTCTCCACCCCGACCATAAAATAGTTTGTCGATGGGCCTTTAGCTCAGTTGGTTAGAGCAACCGGCTCATAACCGGTCGGTCCGGGGTTCGAGTCCCTGAAGGCCCACCAAAAAATAATGGTGATAAAATTTCTAAAAAGCACACATTTTATGTGGCTCGGTAGTTCAGTTGGTTAGAACGCCAGCCTGTCACGCTGGAGGTCGTGGGTTCGAGCCCCATTCGAGTCGCCAAAACCTTTAAGGTTTAGATTAAAAGAAATTTTAATCACCTGCCCTGATAGCTCAGTCGGCAGAGCA
>CADBOH010000085.1 GCA_902796285.1 uncultured Eubacteriales bacterium
AATTTTATTTTTATAATATCTTACTATTAGTGGTAGATCTTGACCGGCTGGTAGGTCAAGAAGGGCGCACCTATTGGCTGGAGTCAGTACTGGACTACCGTCCAACCCCCAAACAAGTATTTCTGGATCAATGTAAATGTAAAGACGGTTGTTGTTTTCTAAATGTCTTTTAATGATCCCTTTGTCTTCCAGCTTTACAAGAATTCTGCGAGTTTGACGCTCCTTCCTTCTCAGGATAGGTAAGTCCTCAAGCATCTTCTTGTAGGTAATCCAACAATACTTCCTCCTGTTGATATATTTTGTGATAGCGTTACCGCTATCAAAGAACTTGATTAGATAATCAAGTAACAATGCGTCTTGCATTGTGAGCCCAAGTTCGACCATAGTTTTTTGATCAAAGTCGAAAATGTTGTTTCTCATAAAATCCTCCTAATTTAAAATTTTTTTGCCGCACAATAGGTTGATCAGGTCTACTATAAAGCATATATTTTAACGAGTTCTCGAGCACTCGGTAAAACCAAATTGAAATGTGCCTACACTTATATGGAAAGAAAAAGCTAAAAGTCCCCGGTTTAAATGCAAATATCTTGAAAAAATTTTTAAATGCCTACATATATAAGGAACGAAAATGGCAAAAGTTCACGGTCTGTGTGCCAAATTTTTCAAAAAACTTTTTTTAAGCCCTCACTTATAAGGACAGAAAAACGTAAAAGTCAACCCCCTAAGTGCCAACTTTTTTAAAAATTTTTCATTTTTTTGTAGTTGGCCTCTACTTATTAGGAAAGAAAAAGTCAAAAGTTGACGGTCTAAATGCAAATTTCTTTAAAAAATATTTATGTGCCTACATATATAAGGAACGAAAACAGCAAAAATACACTAGTAGAGTGACAAGTTTTTGAAAAAATTTTTATATCCTCCTACTTATAAGGACAGAAAATTGAAAATAGTGACGGTCAATGTGTCAAAAATTTGAAATAATTTTTGTCCCTACACTTATATGGAAAGAAATCTTGAAATCACCACTAGCGAAATACCAAAAAATTTAAAAAATAAAAAAAAGACCGCTAAACTAATAGCAGTCTTCTTTGACCTTCTAATTATATTATATGGCTCAGACCAGACATAGCGTAATATGCTCGTTCACTTTTTAGGACATTTTGTGACTTTTTTGAGCTGGCCGGCAAAAATCTTACCTACAAAAGACAAAATTTAGCAAAACTAAAACTTTTAAAATAACAAATCGTTGTCATCCTTGTCACTTCCGTCACTAAAAAATTTGCTGTCACAAGTGTCATATCCGTCACTAAAAAATGACACATATGACAAATGACAGTAAGATTCGTTTATATAGGAAATTATAAAATTATCCTTTAATCCAATGACAGTAATGACAACAATGACAGTATTTTTTATATAGCTTTTGTGACACTTGTGACAACGATGACAAGGATTTATTATATACATCAGTGACACTTGTGACAGGTAATTTACAATAAAAAAGAACGGATTTTGGTCCGTTCTTACATCATATACTCTGCTTGTTTGATAACTCTTTCAACAGCTTCCTCACGATATTCAGGTGGATAGTTGTATTTTTGTAGGAGTTTTTTGATTTGCATACGCATTTTTGCTTGAGTTTTTCTCTTTTTAGACCAGTCAACAGTTGCATACTCTTGAACGATGTCTTTAAGTTCAGCCGCTATTTGATACAACACGCCATCTTTCATCATCTTAACAGCACTTTCTTCTTTAACAAGTGCATCATAGAATGCTTTTTCACGACCTCTCAAATGATTCTTATCGGAATACTGTTTATCAGCCACCATTTCTTTAGAGAAATCAACCAATCCGAGTATTGTTTTATTGATTGTTGAAGCATCTTCTCTGGTATTATATCTATCAAGCAACCATCTTAATTTTTCACTATATTCGTTTGACTTAATTAGGTTATATTGCTTGTATTCTTTAATAGCCTCGTTAAGAAGCTTTTGCATAATCTTTATGAATATGTGAGGTGGGTTATTCTTTCTTAACTCTTCGATATTATCTTCGCTTAACAGATCCCAAATTTTAACTTTTTCTTTATCTTCGGATACTTGAGAAAGAACTTTAACTTCATCGCCTTTAATCGCCTCTGAAATTAACTCTTCAACATGTTTATTGATTTCTTCTGTGTTGAATGTGTATCCTTCATAATCAAGTTTCATTATGTAATGTCTAACTGAGATATAATACAAAATTTTTGTTTTATATTCATCGTTAAGAATACCTGCCGCAACAATAAAAGCATCCTTTAATCTTCTTGTAATCTTTAAGAAATTCTTTTTTCGTTCTTCATTTCCAATAACAAATTCAGCGCCATCTGTGATAGATTGGAATCTGCTTGTTGCATCAGTATTGAAAAATCTTGTTTTATTTACCGAGTAGAGCATTTCATCAAGAATCGACATATCTTCATCGATTAAGTTTTTAGCAGTCATCTGCACATCTTGTAGGTTAAACTTTTGATCACGGGCTGTATAATCACTTAATGCTTGGGCGAGTGGCTTATTTAATCCAATATAATCAACAATTAAACCACTTTCTTTTCCAGGGAATACTCTGTTAACACGAGCAATGGCTTGCATCAAATTGTGTCCTTTCATAGGTTTATCAATGTACATAACATCAAGGTCTGGCACATCAAATCCTGTAAGCCACATATCAACAACGATTGCGATTTTCTTTCTTGGAATGCCTTTCTTAATTTCTTCGCCTTTGAAGTTTCTAGCAAGTTCATCTCTGTCTCTCTTAGTTCCAAATACTTCACGCATTTCAGCAGTGTCCTTGTTACTGTCTGTAACAACAAGAGCAATGATATCCTTTAATGATGGATCTATTTTCAACAAGAGCTTATATAGTTTGTAGGCAATTTTTCTAGACATACAAACAATCATTGCTTTGCCGTTTAGGAAATTCTTTCTGCCCATGTAATGTTTGTAAATATCATCTGCCAAAAGTTTAAGTCTATCTTCATCACCTACAATTAACTCCATGCTGGTGAGTTTTTTCTGTGATTCAATAACTTGTTCTTCTGTTGCACTTTCTGATGAAACCAAATCATCATAGTAGTGGTCGATTTCTTTTAAGATATCTTCATCAAGCCATACCTTTGCAAGTCTGCTTTCATAGTATAATTTTACTGTAGAGCCATCTTCAATTGATTGTGTCATGTCATATGTATCGACTATGTCGCCAAAGATAGCAGTAGTCATTTTATCTCTTGTTTTTACTGGCGTTCCAGTAAATCCAATAAATGTTGCATTTGGAAGACTATCACGAATATATTTTTCCATACCATATTTAGAAATATATTCAACAATAGCTTTGTTTTCCTTTTTCATTACAATTTTTTCATCAATACCATAGTGAGAGCGGTGAGCCTCATCAGAGAAAACAATAACATTGTTTCTGTTATTCACGAATCCACGATCTTTATCAAACTTTTGTAATGTTGTAAAGATAATTCCGCCAACTTTAATTTTGCCAACTTCTTCAATCAAAGCATCACGAGATCCAACTTGTTCAATCTTTGAATTAAGGAAATCTTTGGCACTATTAAATGTGCCAAAAAGTTGATTATCAAGGTCATTTCTATCTGTCAATACAACAATTGTAGGATTGTCTAATCTTTTGTCTTTAATAAGGCGGTGAGCAAGCATAAGCATGGTAAATGACTTACCACTTCCTTGTGTGTGCCAAATAATTCCAGCTTTACCATCGCCACTTGGTTTTTTATGTTCTAAAATGCTTTCATAAGCCTTGATAGCTCCAAAGTATTGATGATATTGGGCAAGTATCTTAACTGGTTTTTCTTTGTCGTTTCTGATGTAAAACAAATAGTTTTGAAGAATATCAAGCAATCTATGCTTTTCAAACATACCATCAAGCATTACATCAAGTTTTCTTGCAAAGTTTTTCTTATATCCTTGTTCGCCGTTAACACTTTTCCATTCAGAGTATCTTGTAATGTCTGATGTTAATGTTCCAACTTTACTGTTTGCTCCGTCACTAATAACAAGGAAGGCATTGTAATTGAAGAGTGTAGGTATATCAAAACGATATCCGTCAGAATCACTTTTACCACCAAGTTGTTTCCAAGCCTCGACTAAAAAGGTATCATCTCTATATTCCAATGATTTTAACTCAAATACGATTAATGGTATTCCGTTAATATAAACGATAACATCAGGAATTCTTGTTTGGCCTTTTTCATTAAATTTTATTTGATTTACTACTTGAAATCTATTATTTTCAACATTATCAAAATCTATTAGTTTAATTGTTGGATTACTTTCATCGTTTCCAGTTTCAACAGTAATTCCTTCAGTTAAATATTTATGAAAAAGCCTATTTCTTTCAAACAAGTTGGTATTATCAATATTAACAATAGAATAAATAGCGTCTTCTATCAGGTTGAGTTTGATACCTGGATTTATAGACTTTAGTTGATTAAACAACAAATCTTTATTTACGAAATCGTTTAATTCTCTTTCAATAAACCACACATCTTGCTCATTGCCATATTCATATCCTTTGGCTTTTAATTTTTCAAGAATAGCAAGTTCGATATCATTTTCGTTAAAATTCATTTAAATAGACCTCCTCACCATTTTCATCTATATAGCTTATAAACTTATTAAGTATTTTAGGTTTCCTATAATTTAAATCGTATTCAATCCCACATTCATGCTGTATTTTATCGTCTAGTAAATAAAAATTTACCTTTAAAATATTACTATCTAAAATTTCATAGTTTTTCTGATAGTGATCATTATGTTTTTTTATTGTAGGTACAGATTGATAATAATCTTCATTGAGTATTTGTTCTTCAACAAATTGCTTAATATCTTTATCAAATCTTTCTTTTTTCAGCAACTCATTATAGTATATATCATCATCTACATGCGATCCATATTTCTTGATAATATCGAAGATCTGAATCAACTCTTCGTTCGGATAAATAAATTCTATTTTATAATTCGGTATTTCAATAACATTATCCTTGAAATCATCTTTGTTTAAAGTAATTAAAACATACTGATTATTTCTATCAACTTCAGCAACAGTATTTATTGTTTCAGATATAAAAGCATCCTTTAAGTCTTTATTATGTATTTTATCAAATGGAGGAATGTTTTTTATTGTTTTTTCTACAACTTTAACTATAGAAATGCCACCATTTTGAGATTTTGGAATTGTCTCTATGATTTTTAGACTTCGTTGTTCCAAATTTTCTAATAATTCATAACTGTATGTTTCTATAAAATCACTTTTAGTTGAAAAATACATTCTTTGAATTGGATAAGTCCTTTGTATAGCTTCAAAAATCATGTTATAATTTTTCACAATGTCATTTTCATACCAATTCCCAATTTGTTCAATATATTCCAATAATGCCATTTGATCTATACAAATTTCAACATCTTGTATTTTTTGATTATTAATTAAGTTATATAAATTTTCAAAAAGAAGTGAAAATTCATAATCTTCCAAATGTTTAAGATTTTTTCTCTTAAACAAGTTTGTATCTAGAATTAACTTCAGCATTTGTATCTCCAAAACAAATTTCAATATGATTATAGCACATATTTCTACTTTTTGTGTTGTTTTTAAGAGATTTTTTATAAAACATAATAAAAAACTATGTGATATTGAAAACTTGTCAATAGTAAATATTCTCGGAACTATTGATGATAAGATTGAAAATAATGAGCTCATAATGAATGCATTAGAAAAATATGCTAAGACATTGTATAAAAAATGGTTTGTTGATTTTAACTTTCCTGATTCAACTGGAGATCTATATGAAAGTGAAATTGGTTTAATTCCTAAAAATTGGAAAGTTGCCCAACTGAAAGATATTATGAATTTTGATAACGGTTATGCTTTCAAAAGTGAAGATCTTAGTAAAACCGAAATTCAAAACTCGTATAATGTTTTCAAAATGGGATGTATCAAGAAAGGTGGCGGTTTTATAACCGACGGAACAAAAAGTTGGATTTCAAAAGATAAATGTGTAAGTCTTGATAAATACATTCTTAAAAAGGGCGATTTGCTTATGTCAATGACAGACATGAAAGGTAACATTTCATTGCTTGGACATACGGCATTAATGAATAAAGATAATGTTTTTATTGTTAATCAACGTGTCGGGCTTTTAAGATCTAATAATTATAAAAATACTTCTTACGAATATCTATATTTACTAACAAATGAATTTAATTATCTTGAATATTTAAGAGGGAGATCAAATAGTGGCGTTCAAGTAAACTTAACCTCAACAGCAATCAAAGATTCATTGATACCCTTAGCTCCTGACAATATTAATTTGGAGTTTAGAAAAATTGTAAAGCCTATTTTTGATGACATATTTAAAAAGCAAATTGAAAATGAAAAACTCAATGAATTAAAACAATTATATCTTAAGAAGTTCTTTAAATAGGACTTCTTTTATTTTTTGGCAAATGTATAAAGTAAAATATTTGTATTACTATAAGGAGGTAAAAATATGGTAATACAAATGACGGCTGACGAATTTGCAAAGAAACTCAAGCAGACAAATTTGTCACAAAACACAATCGACTCATACATGCATACACTAAACCAATTTAACAGTATGTATGATGAAGTCACAAAGAAAAATTTACTGTCATACAAAGGTTTTCTAATTGAAAAATACAAACCTAAAACAGTAAATTTGAGAATACTTGCTTTGAACAAGTATTTAGACATTATTAACAAAGGAGGTTTGAAGCTTAAACTTATCAAAATTCAAAACAAAACATTTCTTGAGAATGTAATAAGTGATGCCGATTATCGTTTCTTTAAAAACAAATTAAAACGAGATGGCAGAATGAATTGGTACTTTGTTGTTAGGTTTCTTGCCGCAACTGGTGCCAGAGTATCCGAGCTTGTGCAAATCAAAGTTGAGCATGTTGAAAAAGGATATCTCGATATTTATGGTAAAGGTGGCAAAGTTCGTAGGATCTATGTGCCAAAGGTTTTGAAAAATGAAACACTCAAATGGTTGGATGTCATAAACTTACATTCTGGTTATTTGTTTCTTAACCGTTTTGGTGAAAAGTTGACCACTCGTGGAGTCGCTCATCAATTAAAAATCTTTGCGGCTGAATATGATATGAATACCAAAGTTATTTATCCACATTCTTTCAGACACAGGTTTGCAAAAAACTTTTTAGAGAAATATAACGACTTGGCTCTACTAGCAGATCTAATGGGACATGAATCCATAGAAACAACTCGCATTTATTTACGTAAAACAGCCAACGAACAACAAGAGATTGTAGACAAAATTATCACTTGGTAATGTCCTTTGAGTAAATATTCTCGGAACTATCGATGATAAGATTGAAAATAATGAGAAAAA
>CADBOH010000086.1 GCA_902796285.1 uncultured Eubacteriales bacterium
CTTGGTTTGGGACCAAGAGATTTCGCAGGTTCGAATCCTGTCACCCCGACCAAAAATCCTCCTGAAGTCGTCGATTTCAGGAGGATTTTTTTCTTTGTTTTATGCGTGTCAAAAAAGTACTTTATTACAAACTCTCCTTCATATTTGCTTTTTCTCTCCTGCTTGCCGATATAAAATCTCTTGTGAAACTATTCTCAGAACAACAGAATTAAAGAATCACCACGATATGGTCTGATATTGGTAACAGTTTCAACCGAAATACACTCTGCAAAAAGTGTAATACTATTTTGCAACTATCAATCATCTCAATTGTCTTCATGAAGCACAATATGTTGTGTTTCATAAAGACTATTCCTTATACATATTGAGCACAGCGATACGAAAAACAAAAAATGCAAACAGTTGCAACTAAATCTCACTTTCTTTTGCCCAATAAGGGATGTATTCTCGGTTCTTCATGCCGGTTCCACTTCTTACCTTAATCAATTGTTCAGCACAAGTATCATTGAATACACGAGAAACTTTATAACGTTCATTTTCGTTTAGTTTAAAACGTGTCCGTAGTGTGTTGTTATTTGAGGGCTCATTTTTTACATAATTTAGACAAACATGGGCGTAACATGCTGCAATCTTCTCTTTCTTTGTTAAAGAATCAAAGTCTTTTTTTGAGAAAAGAGAAACCTTTGTGCTTCGCTCATATTCCGTAATAATTGGCGCCGGTAGATTGTAGTTCTCGACATATGTGATAATTTTATCATACCCGCTTCCTCTCTCTTCGCAAATCCCGACCTTGTGCATTGCTGCAGCTAAAGATTCATTCCGCGAACAGGGAGGGTGATCAATGAAACGGTCAAAGCTGATGAGCGGTTTCCCTGGATTTGTAATTTCAAGATGATCAGGGAAAATAGATACTATCGGGGCTCCAGTTTCGTCTAGGTCCTGATGGATTAAGGCATTTGCAACAAGTTCCCTAATTGACAGCATGGGATATACGCAAGTGTTTTTACGTATAGCTCCTTCTATGTTTTCAACTGTTGGAAGATTACTCATTATATAATTAATTAAACCTTCAAATCCAACAATATATCCCTTCCCGCCAACTTGTTCTTTTGCAGGATTTGTAATATCAACCCCCTCATATTTTAGAACACGAACAGCTTTATATTCCACTGTTTCAAACCATTTTAGCCTCTTTGCAAGGAGCAATGCCCCTAAATTCGTTATCGTATATTTCCCAGTATTCTTTTCTGTTACAAAACGTAATTCTGTAAGTTTTGCAATTATTTCCGAAGGATTATTGGGATAGTGTATCGAGAGCATTTCAAATAACTTCTGACAATCTAATAGCCTAATAATATCTTCAGCCGATACATTGGTTTTTGCAGGACGAACTTCAAAAGATTCCCGGTCATCCAAGTTTCGCCATAATTGTTTCTCTATTTCGGGATAATCACGAAGGAGTTTCAACTCATTGTTGACGATAATATATTCTGTCCCATTATATTGCATGGTTGTATTGGCTGCGCGCTGAACTTCTAGAACAACTACGCTTTTTCCATCTATCTCAGTAGCCAAAATAGAATAAACAGCCTTAATTGACAATTCAGCAGATAATTTTGACTGTGTCGGAGGAATATATGTTGTTCCAGTTATTGCCCTATCGGTTGAACTAACTCCCCAAAGTGCATAAGCATAGGGTGTTTTTTTGTATAGCGCAAGATTTGCAAGGCCGCAGATATACATTCCAAGCTGCTCGGTATTACATTCTGAAACCATTAATACCGTAGTATCCCTTTGTTCGAATTGCTTTAAAAATGCGTTTACAATTTGTTCACAATAAGATTTGTCAAAGCTCATACAAGCCCCTCCTTCCTGCTATAAAATCCCGCGGGTGGTCCTTTTACGATACGTTTATTTTCCTGAGTTGGTTTTTCCCCTTCCCACGCAATTTTTTTACTATCATTAAGTTCATTAGGATAATTTCTCCGTTTTTTTTGTATTTCTGCACAATTGACTGTTCCAATTAAAAGTACGTTATTCTCGCCGCCTTTAATTTTAATAATGTCTTTAAAGAGAGTATTATATGGGCCGGTTATTCTTGAATCTCCATACTTTGATGTGTTTGCCTGAACCACAAAACAATGAAGGTCACGAGAAGCGGACTCAACAATGTTAGAAAAATAGGCCGTGTCCTTGTTTATTTCTGGAACAACCAACACATCTATCTTGCTTCGAAGCAAGTATCTGTATTCGATATTTGTCAATTCAAAGCACATTAAATCACTATACTTAATACCATTCCAATCAATCAAATGCATAGAGGGAAAAACCGGATCCTTACATTCAAAATGTTCATACGCTAATGCGTTTATTTCGGCAGGTGCATAGTGGTTTTTTTCTCGAAATAAAGGAATAGTATAATTGAATCTATTAGAGTGGAAAGGTTGCAGTACAACCATATAATTATAAGCCTGTTGATTATTTGTAATATATCGCAATCCACATATTATTGCGATAGAGTTCGTGCGCGAAAAAGCATATAGTTCTTCAATCCAGTAAATCGGCAAATAATACTCAGGAAAAACTATTATATTTGCGTTGTTTTTCCTTGCTTCATTCAGCAGTTTATAAAGACTTCGTTTCTTACTGGGCGACAAATCGTGAACTGGATTTTTTAACACGGGCTGGATGTCCTTATCCTCATCCAGCCACACACTTGCTAGGGCGATTTTTAATGCTTCTGATAAAGGTTGATATTTGTTGTTGAGAACGGACAACTGATGCAAATAGATACCATCGCAAACCTCAGTGTTTACATCTAAAGAGGGAAACGTATTGCTTAGATTATTAACTCTGGAAAAATCATTAGATAATTGATTGATATTATTTGATATTGGGTTACCACCTTCATAAAAATGAGTTAAGAAATTAAGCATGCAGAGTTCATCGAAATGAATAAAGCGAGGGCAAAGTTGTATTTTTTGCTCGTTCAAAGGTAAGATCCCGTTATTGTGTTTTGCAAGATTGACGATGTCTTGTGGCTGAGCTTTAATTAGCGAAAAATTTGCATCAAGTGCCACTGAGATATAACTAATTAGCGGAAATGAAGAAAAGTGGTTGTTAAACAAGTTTGCATTGCGAATATCTTTAGCATTATCAAAAATATCCGAAAAGGCACTTTGTGCAGTCCCATCTGCAGCCTCCGCGATTGCTTCTATATTTGCTCTTGCGTTTTTAATTGCAAGTGGAGCAAGCGCAATGGATGCTGCTATCTTTAATTGTTCATGTAACGCATCCTTGACCCTGTTTAATACAATTTCACTTTTAAATGTTTCTATTGACTCAATTTGGCCTGCATTAACTTGGTTAATTGAATTAAATAACTGTACAAAAAACTTTACAAAATAATCGTATTGGTTATTGATAAGAATCAGAGAAAAAACATTAATCCACGCACTTCTGTATTCAACAGCTTGCCGCCCGTTGTAAAACTTTAATATTTGACTAAGCTGCTCAGATATATACTCTCGATGCTTACTATCGTTAACATCAACGTTTTTACTTGCTCTGATTAAATCATTTATAAAAAGTGTTGCCTCATAATTATTTGAAGAGAAGAGAAAGTCACGCACCTTTAGAGAACCAACATTTTCACCTAATGAATAGGCTTGTTCATCAAAAGAACGTTCTGATGATCCAATGTCTGGCATTTGTATGCCTTCGCTCATACTGGCTTTAATGTTACTTGCCTCACATAGTAAATTGATTAGTGCATCTGGCTCATTATGGTCAAAATAGAGACATCTAATTTTATCAGTTTGAAGAGTTAAGTAATTTGGATCCGTATTGGGGATTAGAACGCTATATTCTTTTATCCCTTTAGGTTTTATTATCTCTTTCCTAACTAAAGTCTCATGCAAAATACTTGTGACCGTTATTTCGCAATCTTGAGGTTTATCAACAACTATAAGGATATCATCGACATACCGACCATAGAAAACAGGTGTAACATGTTCACTGATAGCATTATCGAGTTCACAAAGGTATATGTTGGCAATAAGCATGCTGCTATGCAGTCCAATTGGTAAAGCACACTGTCCCTTTTTGCAGTTTGCAGGAATTGCTCCTCGATATTTTTGCATCTCTGATGTATAGTCAATATAAACTTGGCGGATAATCTTTGTAAGCGGCGCAATTTCCATCAGACGTTCATCACCGTTCAGGTATTTTGATAAATTATCAAAATCAAAAGTTACCGAGTAATAATAACTCTTAATATCAAGGGAAATCAAAATACTATCTTGGTTATGTTCACACCGAGACCTTATTATTTTAAAAGCATTATTTCTCCAAGCAGTATATTGCTTAAAATATGGAATAAAAAGACGATTAGAATCAAAGTCAATGCCACTATACAGATTCTTATCGTCATAATACAATTGATCCAATTTAGGTTTATTTGCATAGGCATTAGAGGATACCGCAGATTGATTGTAGGCTATTTTTCCTACCATAAGCATCCAAATAACATCTAAAATAAGTACCTCTACAGGTGCTTTTATATAAAAATTTACTTTACTCAGAATGCTATTCTTGGGAACAGAATTTTGGATTAGCATACCGATCTCATCAGATGAGTTTTTAGTAAATGATTTTGGCATTGGAACCAGATCAATACTTCTCAAAAGTGGGGCCAAATAATCATAGTCAATCTCATTTTCCAATGTGCACATGAATTCCGCTAAACGATCTACTCGGCTTGAAAATGAATTCAAATCGGATTCCCACGTTGCAAGACTAACTTTATTATATAAAATAGTCTTATCATAGTAATAGTATGATTTTAGTTTTTTATACGCGCCTATAATCATTTTCTTATTAATAACAAAACTTTCAAACATAAGGAATCCTCCCTTCATCATATTTGCAATTACTTGCAAGATTGTTTCTTTGCAACCATATCATAACACGACAGAAGCATTTTTTCAATCCTATTGCGTGTTTTTTTGCAAATACTTGCAAACAAAAACACGGGAACTATAATAGGCATCCCCCCTTTTTCTTTGATTAGAAAAGTCCTTTCCTATTTTTTGTTCGCAAGCCTTCATAACCGCTTTCTTCAATCGGTTTTCCTTTTTTGTCATTTATGTACATCTGTGCTATCTGGACGTTCCCTAAAAATTTGATGAGAGAGATGCTTCAATTAAAAGGTTGATAATTTGTGATTGTCGTTTGTGGTAAATGCCCTAAAACAATAAAACCACATAGGAAAAATGAGTCCCCAAGTGGTGTGATTCGTTTTGTGTAGTACTGTTAAAAGCCCAAGAGTTTTTTAATATGTTGACATATTAATTTTCACTCGCAGCACATTAACCTGCAGTACTAGTTCACCTACAATCTGTTCATCCGTCGCCCTATCCCAAGTTGTTGTTCCTGCTGCGAGATGCGCTGCAGTCGTAACAGTCATCACATCCACATCCTC
>CADBOH010000087.1 GCA_902796285.1 uncultured Eubacteriales bacterium
AGTAACGATTACTGAACTAGACATAAATTTTCACTTCCTTTTTATTTTATTTTTTGGCTGATTTTTTCGACCTTTTTAAAATTGGTGGAGACGGAGGGATTCGAACCCTCTTCCGAAAAACTCGATTCAAAACTTTTCTACATGTTTAGTTTATGATTGTATTTCACTAAAAGTTAAGCCATAAACAACTTCTTTTAGCAAGTCTTTTAAAATCGCAATCAATATAAAGACAAATTTTTGATGCAAGAGCGCTTTTGTTGACCCCAACTAGCAACCAAGCGATGCCGCTGTGGGATGATCAAACCCTGTTGATCTAGTTGATTTTTGTTAAATTAAGCAGCGCATGCAAATGCATTGTCTAATTTAACTACGTTTTTGTTTGCGTTTATTTGTTTTTGTCTCTATTAGGTGGAGGCACACCACATGCTTTACATTTTGACCAATGCTCCCCGTCGAAACCATTAACGCCCCCATTGAAGGCTTTAGTAGTTTTTTAGCACACGGTCGAGATCTCTTGAAATAGCCTTTTTCTTCAAGACCTCTCTTTTATCATAAAGTTTCTTTCCTTTTGCAAGTGCGATTTCAACTTTAACCTTACCATTGTTTATGTAAACTTTGGTTGGGATTATTGAAAATCCTTTTTCAAGTATCTTTCGCTCTAGCTTTAAGATTTCCTCTTTATGCAAAAGCAACCTTCTTGAGCGTTTTGTCTCGCTTTCAGATTGTGATGAATTTTCATAAGGGGCAATATAACAATTTTTCATAATTGCTTCGCCATCTTTTATGACAACGTAGCTATCACTTAAACTGATCTTGCCGCGGCTTACCGATTTTATCTCACTACCTTTAAGTTCAACGCCTGCTTCAATCGAGTCTGAAACGAAGAAATTATGATATGCTTTTTTATTATTAGATATTATCTTCATCTCGCTTCCTATTATAACACTATTTATCGACTTTTTCAATACATAATTTTAATTTTTTTATAAAAACTTTGATTTTTTATCGTTTTTTGCACTTTTTTTCGAAAAATTACGCTTTTTTTGCACTTTTTTGCTCATTTTTTCTAAATTTTCATTAATTTATTATTTAATAAACCCAACAAATGAGAAGTCAATTCTTCTTGTATAAATATTTGAGGCAATGAGTTTTACCTTTACTCTATCACCAACTGAAAAGCACATTCTTTGTCCTTTAAGTTTGAGCTGCTTTTCAAACAACAAAAATCCATCGTCTGGCAAATCCTCAATTTTGATAAGTCCTTCAACTGTGTTGTCAAGTTCAACAAAGAAACCAAAGTTTGTAACTGATGAGATAACCCCCTCAAACTCTTCGCCAAGCCTATCCTTCATAAGATATGCCTTCCACAAATCGTCAACTTCACGTTCTGCCTTATCTGCATTTTTTTCAGTCAAACTTGATTGTTGCCCGGCCTCATAAGTAAATGTGTCAAGTTCTTCCATTCTTGCCCCACTAAGCTTTCCTTTATGAAGCACTTCTTTTATTATTCTGTGAATTGTCAAATCGGGATATCTTCTAATTGGTGATGTGAAGTGACAATAATATTTAAGCGCAAGCCCAAAGTGCCCTAAGCACTCATTTGTGTATTTAGCCTTTTGCATTGATCTGAGCAGAACTTTATTAACCGTTTCTGTAAATGGTTTGCCTTCAACAAGTTTAATTAAATTTTGATAATAGTCTGGAGTGATTGGATTTGGAATCGCTGGTGTTTTAATGCCAAGCCCCTTTAAATACTCAACCACTGCCAGTGTTTTTTCCTTTCTTGGTGCTTCATGCACTCTATAAACAAATGGAAAATCATTATCATAGTATTCTTTTGCAACTGTCTGGTTTGCAAGCACCATAAAATCTTCAATTAGCCTATGAGCATCATTTCTTTCCCTTTTTTCAAAGTCAACCGCCATGCCATTTTCATCAAAAACAAATTGTACTTCTGGTATTTCAAAATCAAGGCATCCATTTTGTTTGTTTTTCTCTTGCACGATTTTTGAAAGTTTGTGCATAAGTAAAAGTTCTTCTCTTACTGACATTGTTTTTTCGTCAGCCTCTTCCCCACACAAAACTTTATAAACATTTGTGTAATTGAGTCTTGCCTTGCTTTTTATAACACTCTCATAAATCTTATGCGATTTAACTTGCCCATCCTCACCAATAAGCATTTCACATGTAAGAGTTAGCCTCTCAACATTTTCATTTAATGAGCAAATACCATTTGAAAGTTCTTTTGGCAACATTGGCAATACTGATGTTGGAAAATAAACACTTGTACCTCTTTTATATGCCTCTTCATCAACAAGTGTTTCATATTTTACATACTCTCCCACATCGGCGATATGCACCCCTAGCAAATATCCATCGTCTACCTTTTCAATCGATACGGCATCATCAAGATCCTTTGCATCTTCACCATCAATAGTAAATGTCACTTTTTGTGTGAGGTCAATCCTGCCCTTCTTTTGACTAGGCAAAACCTCTTGCGGCAATTTTTTTACTTCATCCAAAACACTTTGTGGAAATACTTCATAAAGTTGATGATCTCTTATTAGAGCAAGTTCACACGCTTTTATGTCATCTTCTCTTCCAAGAACTTCCACAACTTTGCCTAAAAAGTTGTTGTTTTCTCTTGAAAGTTTAACAACTACTCTGTCGCCTATATCCACTTTTATCCCATTATCAACAATCCTAACTTTAAATGGAATATGATTATTATCTGGGTCAACAAAAAAGTTTCTGCCTATCTTTTCAACAACGCCCGTAATGATATCAATTGGATCATAAATGCTAACAATCTGTCCATCTTGCCCATCAACACTTTGTGATAAAATTCGCAAAATTACTTTATCACCATCAATAGCGCCACCTGTTTGACCGGCTGGAATAAAAACATCTTCTTCACTATTTTCAATTTGACAAAATCCAAACCCTTTTGAATTGCCAATAAAAGTTCCCTTTGTATAAACAGATGATGGTATTTTTATAAACTTATCTTTTTTAACTTCAAAAATTTGCCCATCTTTAACAAGTTTATTAAAATCTTTTACAACTTCTGCATGATCAAGTGAATATGTTTTTTCAATAAAAGAAAAAAGATTGTCTAGCCCTTTATACGCTAAACCATCTTTTAACAAATTCAAAATCTTCTGTTTTGCTCTCAACTTACACCCCTGCAATTATTTCACTGACGAAGAATAAAATAACGCATACAAAAATAATTATTGCCATAGAGATAGTTATTCTTTTTAAAATCGCATCTCTTGAGGCCCCTTTATTTTGTGAGTAATAACTTTCTTGGGTTGTACCAGAAAAAGCATCAAGCCCATTGTTGTTATCGTTTGATTGCATAAGTGTTGTAACTATCATTACAATTGCACAGGCAAATACAATCCCAAACAAAACATAACGCAAAATAGGCAATGTTGTTGTCCAAAAATCGTTTATAATTTCTCCATTATTAAGTAATCCTAAAAATAAGTTTTTCATTGTTTCTCCTCTTTAATTTATTAACAAATAGCAGAACCATGCTATAAACAGCGCAAATATGATAAACACAATTATCTCGCCCCATTTAATTTTAATTTTTGTCTTATTGATTGATGCCCTAATAATATCTTGAAATAAATAGAGTGCAACAAGCAAAAGCGCTACTGTTAAAATAATAAGCCAAGTTCTACCAAGCCCACTTTCAATTGCTCTTCCCCAATCGTCAAACCAATTGCATAATAAACTCATATTTTTCTCCTTCGTTAACATTTTAACACATCAAACATGAAAATTCAATATATTTTTTTAATATATTTAATTGAAAGTAGAACTAACAAAAATAATTATAACTATTTTTACATTTTAGGTCAAACATTTAATCGCCTTTTCGATTTGAAAATCAAATTTTTTGTCAAATCTATATGGTTAAATAAAAAAAGCGCTCTTTGAAAGAGCGTTTTCTTTACTATTAAACGTTTAATAGGCGCATAATTCTCTTGTTTAAGATCATGCAAACGATGTCGCAAATCCAGATAATGTTGAAGCCGAAGAAAAGTCTGATAATACCAGCAACAATTTTGCCTTCGCCAAATCTAGTTAAAACACCCAAAATCCATGATGTAACAGGAATGATTGCAAGAATAAGACTTACAACCCAGCCTAATCCAAAATAATCTTTTGATTGTTTTGCCATGTGCGTAACCCTCCTATCCTGATTATATAACTTATTAAAAAATAAATCAACTAAAACATACAGTTTACAAAATAATTTTTATTCAACAGTAACACTTTTTGCTAAATTTCTTGGTTTATCTGGATTTGTCTTTTTTGTGACAGCTACATAATATGCTAGCTTTTGCAATAAAACAATTGTTTGCACCGGCATAAGTTCACTTGTTGTGTTTTTTACTTTAAAAACATAGTCAAACTCTTTTTGAATAGTCTCTGTCACGATTTGATTTGTAACAAGGCAAAGTTTTGCCCCACGTGATTTGGTTTCATAGGCATTGTTTATCGTTTTAATAAAAAGTTCACTTTCGGTTGCAAGCACAACTAATATTGTGCCCTCTTCAACCAAAGCAATTGGCCCATGTTTTAACTCTCCGCTCGGTTCAACAATTGAATTGATGTATGATATCTCCTTCAACTTTAATGAGGCTTCAAGAGATGTAATATAGTCAAAGCCCCTACCTATAAAAAGTACTTTATCTTCACTCGCCAACTTTTTAGCAAAGCGTTTAAGTTTTTCATCATCCCCAAAGTCTAAATCTTCTTTTAGCGAAACAAGGTCATCAATATAATTTTGGCCAGAAAGCACTTTTGAAAGTAAGAATAACACTGCGCACTGCCCAACAAATGCTTTTGTTGATGCCACCGCAATTTCAGGCCCCGCAAAAATTGGAAGATTTATATCTGCCTTGCAAGCAATTGTGCTATATGAAACATTTGTTATTGAAACAATTTTTGCACCACATCGTTTTGCATAATCAAGTGATGCAATAGTATCAATTGTTTCGCCGCTTTGACTGATAAATACACATAGTGATTTTTGATCAAGTATACGATTTTGATAAGAAAATTCACTTGCTCTTTCGCAAAATACATCTTTTTTTATGTTATTCATAAAATATCTTTGCCCAATAAGTCCTGCATGATATGCAGTGCCACAACCTACAAAGTAAACCCTATTAAAATCAATTTCTGTTACTTTTTCTAGCAGTTTCTTATAAAGTGGTGATGAGTAGTTTTGAATTATATTTCCCAAAACATTTTTGCTTTCATATATTTCTTTAAGCATAAAATGCTCATAACCATTTTTGCCATCAACAAAATAATCTATATCTAGTTTTTTGCTTTTTTTTAACACTACTTTATCGTGTTTATCGATAAACACAACCTTTTTTAAATCAAGTTTGCCATATTCTCCATCATCAACAGGATAAAAACTATCACAAGCCCCAACAAAGCAACTTGGGTCACTTGCAATCATCGAGCAATCTTTGCCTATTGCCACATATAGTGGGCTTTTGTTTTTGGCAAAATATATTGAATTATTTTTCTTTGATATTATTGCAAAAGCATAAGTGCCCTTTATTTTTTTTACTAAGTTTTGTATCTTTTTAAGCGACAACCTTCCACTAAGCAATTTTGCCGCCACCTCGCTATCGGTTTCTCCATAAAAGTATACTCCTTTTTCTTCTAACGCACTTTTCAATTCCTCGAAATTTTCAATTATCCCATTATGTACAAGCGCAACTTCGCCTTTTGATGAAAAGTGTGGATGAGCATTCTCAATAGTTATTTTGCCATGAGTTGCCCATCTCGTGTGTGCGATACCAAGCCCAAACTCACTTTTAACACAAGTTTTTTCTCTCAGTTTTTCAACGCTCCCCTTGCTTTTCTCAACGTAAAAATTACCATGCCTTAAAACACACAAGCCTGCTGAGTCATATCCTCTATATTCAAGTTTTTCAAGTCCTTTTAAAAGTTTCTGTTCAACATTATTTCCTATGTAACCAATTATTCCACACATAAATTTCTCCTAATAACTATTTATGTTGTAAAAAAAATTGATGTGAAAGGCAAAGTATGTCAAAAATCATAATTAGGGCATATAAAAAATAATGGCAAGCGTGAAAATCTACGCTTGAAAACTATAGAAAAATATGCAATCAAATTTTGAGGTAGTATGGCAAAATTTATTAATAAAAAAAGTAGCTACATTGGCAAAAATGTAAAACTGGGTAAAAATGTTGTTGTGTATCCAAATAATTTTATTGATGGCAACAGTGAAATCGGTGATAACTCAGTGCTTATGCCCGGCAACTATATTACAAATAGTGTTATTGAGTCAAACTGTAAAATTCA
>CADBOH010000088.1 GCA_902796285.1 uncultured Eubacteriales bacterium
AGTTTCAACAAGGTTTTTAAGTGCTGGTGATGTTTTTAAAAGAGCAACTCCACCACCTGCAACAACCCCTTCTTCACTTGCAGCTTTTGTTGCAGCAAGTGCATCTTCAATACGAAGTTTCTTTTCCTTCATTTCAATTTCTGTTGCAGAACCAACTTTTATAACGGCAACCCCTCCTGCGAGGCGTGCTAAACGTTCATTTAATTTTTCAAGTTCATATTCACTATGTTGATTTTTGATTTGTTCTTTAATTGTAAGCACTCTATCATGGATTTTTTGTGGTTCTCCTGCCCCTTCCACTATTGTTGTGTTATCTTTATCCACCTTAACAGTTTTGGCTCTACCAAGGTTTTCTATTGTGATATTTTTTAAATCAAAACCAAGTTCTTCACTAACAACTGTTCCACCAGTAATAATAGCAATATCTTCAAGAAGAGCTTTTCTTTTTTCACCAAAACTTGGGGCTTTTACTGCAACACAGTTGAATGTGCCACGAAGTTTGTTTAGAATAAGTGTTGTTAAAGCCTCTCCTTCAACATCATCAGCGATTATAAGTAATTTTGCCGACATTTTAACAATCTGTTCAAGAAGTGGCAAAATTTCCTGAATATTTGTGATTTTTCTATCTGTAATAAGTATGTAAGGGTTATCAAGTTCCGCAACCATTTTTTCAGTGTTTGTACACATATATGGTGATAGATATCCTCTATCAAATTGCATACCTTCAACAACGCTGAGTTCTGTTTTCATTGTCTGTGATTCCTCAACTGTAATAACGCCGTCACTACCTACTTTTTCCATAGCAGATGCAATAAGGGCACCAATCTCTTCATCGCCTGCTGAGATTGAAGCAACTTGTTTTATATCAACTGTGCTTTCAACAGGTTTTGAAATCTTTTTGAGTTCGTCAGTAACAACATCAACAGCCTTAAAAATACCTTTTTTTAAGATAATTGGATTTGCGCCGGCAGCAAAGTTTTTCATCCCTTCTCTAATAATTGCTTGAGCAAGAACTGCTGCTGTTGTTGTGCCATCACCAGCCACATCATTCGTTTTAACGCTTACTTCTTTTATAAGCTCAGCTCCCATATTTTCAAATGGGTCATCAAGTTCAATCTCTTTGGCAATTGTAACACCATCATTAGTAATAAGTGGTGAAGCATACTTTTTGCCTAGAACAACATTTCTTCCCTTTGGTCCAAGTGTTATTTTTACTGTATTTGCAAGTTTATTAACGCCATTTTCAAGCGCTTTTCTTGCTTCAATTCCTTCCAATATTTTTTTTGCCATACTCTTCTCCTTATTCTATAACCGCAAGAATATCAAGTTGTCTTACAACTACATATTTTTTGTCATCAATTGCAACCTCAGTGCCAGCAAATTTGCCGTAAAGCACCTTATCACCCACTTTTACTTGCATGCCAACTTGCTTTCCATCAGTGTTTTCTCCACTCCCGACAGCAACAACTTTTGCAAGTTGAGATTTTTCTTGTGCTGCTGTTGGCAACAAAATGCCGCCTTTTGTTTCTTTTTCATTTTCAAGTGGTTCAAGCACCACTCTATCAAATAAAGGTTTAATACTCATTTTTTACTCCTTTTATCTTTTTATGACAAAACACATAAAATGTTATTTTGCGTTCATACTTAACTTAATTATACACTTTTTAAAGTATCTTTTGCAAATATTTAATCTTCTTTTTTCTCATAGATTGCATTTTTTTGTCATACATTAAAGTGATAACTCACTTGGAGGCAAAAAAGCAATACCTCATGCCAAAAATTTTAAAAAACAAGCGAAAATTAATTCTTATCATCACTTTTTCATTGATTATGGTGATATGTTTTTTGCTTGCACACTTTTTGTCAACTTACATAATTAAAACAGAAAGCACTTCAACTAATATCTATTCTCCATCATTTGAGCTCAACTTATTATCACTATCTAAATCACAAGTAAAGCAAGAAACACTCTCTTTTTGTAGTGAATATCAAAAAATTGGTTCGGGTGGATATGTTTGGCAAAATGAAAACTATTTTCATGCAATCTCAAGTGCTTATTTAAACAAAAATGATGCGACTCTTGTTCAAAACAGTTTAAATCATAACAATATAAAAAGTGAAATTATAACAATTAAGTTTGATGAATATCATCTTTATGGCAACTTCAACAGCGATGAAAGTAAAGTGTTGATAAAAGCCGTAAACTGCCCGATTCAATATTACAAACAGCTCTATGACATAGCAATAAGTATTGACACCTCTGTTTACAATGAAGTATCAGCAAGGATGGCTGTAAACGATGCAAGTAACACGCTTTCGCTTGCCATTGATAATTTTATGTTACTGTATGAAAAGAGTGAAATAGAAAACATTAATTCTATTAAATCATTGCTTAAAAAAATCAAAAAAATTAGTCAAAATTTATGTAGTGGCACGTTATTAAATAATAACCAAACATACTCATCTCTCGTAAAATATCGATACTTAGAAGTTATGGATACATTTTACAATTTTCTTAACCAATAAAAAAGCTTCAATTATTTTGAAGCCTTTTTTATGCACCAACTTCTTCAGTAATTTTGTCTTTTCCTGCCTCTTCAATTGTTAATTTTTGGCATGAAACTTCATATGCGACACGCTCTTCAAACTCGCCTTGCGCCACCTCTTTTTTGTATAATCTGGATTGAATTCTTCCGGCTAAATTGATTTTGGTACCCACTTTTTGATTTTGCATAAGTCTTGCATTTCTTCCCCACAAAATACATGGAATATAGTCAGATTTATTGAAATTTGGTCTGTTAACAGCGACCAAAATGTCGCATATTTGGCGATTAAATGGAGTTGTTCTATAAACAGGATCTTTGCAAATATATCCAACCAAAGATAGTTCATTGATGCTTTCATCGTTATCTATTTCAGTTGAAATTTCCTTTACAAAAAATGATAAAATCAATCTACTTTTACCATCAATAACCCTATTATAACTGCGCAACTCTCCCATAAAGCAAACAGCTAAGTCTTTAATTAAATTTATGTTATATGCTTTTAAAAGTTTTTCAGAAATTGTAAATGGCAAAATATCTACAACCTCGGAAAGTCTATTAACAGAGATTTTCCCTTCATAAAAAGTTTCGCCTTCAACCTCAAATTTTGTCATTTCATCATCAGTAATTTTACCTGCAAGTCTCCCTTTATTGTTTATTTGCATTGCAATCGTTAAGTTATTCATTTTTTCTCCTTTTTATTGTTTGTGCTGAACCCCATTTGCATCTATGAAATAGTTTTCTCCATAAATAAGCTCTCCCACACTTGTAACCTTGTATCCCTTCATTTTAAGCCAGTCGAGCGACATCCTAAGTGACTCAGTTACATGATCTGCGTTATTATGCATCAAAATTATTGATCCATTTTTAGTTTTTTGCATGATTCTTTCTGTAACTTGTGCTGGGCCGATCCCTTTCCAATCAAGTGAATCAACATCCCACTGGATTGTTTTAAGTCCAAGTTCGCTAGCAGTATTTAAAAGCGTGTTATTATATGAGCCATATGGCGCTCTAAAAACTGTCACTGCCTTTCCAGTTATATTTTTTATTTTTTCAATACAACTAGTAAGTTCACTTTTTATCTTTTCATAAGACAATTTTGCCATATCGGGATGAGTGTTTGAATGTGTGCCTATTTCGAGACCAGCCTCGTCGATAGCCTTAACCATTTCTGGGTACTTATCAACCCAAAAACCCACCAAAAAGAATGTTGCCGAGCAATCATATTCTTTTAATATGTCAATGATTTCCTGTGTTTTATCTGCACCCCAAGCAGCATCAAACGATATTGCAACCTGCTTCTCGCTTGTATCAACATTATAGATTGGAACAAGACGAGAAGATGATCCAAACCATACCTCTGCACTTGAATACCCTTCAAATGAAATACACAACAAAACCGCAACTACAATCATGCTTAAAAAAATTTTAATGGTTCTTGATTTGACTACGCAAAATGGCATTTCAAACCTCGCTTTTAATATAAATCATAAAATAAAAATTTGCAACGAGAGAAAATGTGAATAATAGATAAAATTGTCGAATTATATCATTTTTAACCTTCTCACGCATTTGCAATATATGTATATTGAAAATACATTAAAA
>CADBOH010000089.1 GCA_902796285.1 uncultured Eubacteriales bacterium
ATAGATGTTAGACTTTTAACAATTTATTCTGCTAGTTTCAAAGTTTATAGCCCTTATGGTCAGTCTTTTTTTATATCACAACTTTGCCATCAAGCCAACTTTTAATATAGCCCTCTAAATCATAACCACTCCCCTTACTTAAACAGTATATCAGGTCATGTGGAGTCGCATTTTTAAAGGCATAATCTTTATAATATTTTTTCAACCCTTTCACTAACTTTTTTTCTCCAATGTCTTGCATTAAAGCGTCAAACATCAATAAGCCCTTGGTATATGTGCACTGTGTATATTCTGGCTCAGTTTCAAAATTGTAGATAGCCCTATCCATACTAAATTTTGTTTCGCCCTCAATGTTTTTATAAACCCTTTCAAAGAGGCAATAACTCTCAAGTGCCCCATTAACCATTGTGTTATAGTTTTGCCCATACTCAGCACAATTTTTAAAAAACAGCAAAGTGCTAAATTCTGCCAGTCCCTCATCTTGCCACGCATGATGTACTTGATCACTTCCAACTACCCCATACCACCACTGGTGTGCTATCTCATGAATTATGACATAATTTAACTCCTCCCGAGACAACATTTCGTCACTAATAATTACTAGTCCAGGATACTCCATGCCACCATAAACAAAATTTGATTTTACAACACTAAGTTGGTTATATGGATAATCACCAAAAGTCTTGTTAAAAAAACTCAAACAATCAATACATGTTTTTAGTGCTTCTCCATTATTTTGATCATCAACATAGCCATAGTAATTTACAACTACATCTCCACATCTTTGACTTGAAATCTTAAAGTTTTTGCTTAAAACAAACGAATAATCACGCATTTTCAACGCTTTTACACGTGTTATTGTTAAATTTTGTGTGTTCTCAGACGAAATTATATCTCCGCCAGTTGCCAATTTATAGTCACTTGAATACGTAAGTTGCACATCATAATTGGCAATCTCGCTATAAAAAGGATCCCCATTTGATGAATAAGCATCTTTTCTAAAACTACCATTTTCATACACACATACTATTGGATAAAAGTTGCCAAAATTGATTGTATTCTCGCCATAACCAAGTCTATGATTTATGTTTGCCAGAGTAACTATAAAATCAATTTCAATTTGCACATTTTGACCTGGATAAAGCCCATCAGGAAAATTAATCTTTAATAAGTTTTCACCCTCCCCCTCTATTACGTATTGCACATCATCACTTTGAAGTTTAACATAGTTTATTTCAATATTACCTTCACTCTCCCCATTTGGATAAGCCCTTTCAATGTGACTTTGGCTAACGATTTTATTCTTACCATCCAATTTGTAAACATTTGGGTAAAGGTGAAAATAAACTGCTGAAAGCATTTCAGTAGAGTTGTTATAATACGAAACGCTCTCGTTCCCTTTCAATATGTGAGTTTTTTCATCATAACTAAGCTGCATAGCATAACTACTTAAATTTTCAGCGCTCGCATTTTTGCACCCATAAAAAACAAAGGGCAGTGCCAAAAATACAAATATTAAAATGTAAAGTCCAAACTTTTTCATAATATAACTATATTATGCTTGTCCAAAAATATTACACTTTGAATTATTCTTGTAAAAATAAAAAAAATGTGTTATTATAGAAAGTAACTTATGGAGAAAATGTATGGCATTTTGTAAATACTCGACAGAATTTATTGCAAATTCAAAAACAGAAATCGATAATATTTTTCTTAATGATTATCTTCCTTTTGCACCCGCTCAATTTGTTGTGGTGTACGTTTATGGATTATATTTGTGTAACAGCACATCATTTGACAACTCACTTGCCTCAGTAGCAAAAACATTAAATATGAGTGAAGAAGATGTTATTGGCGCATTTGAATATTGGGAAGAGCAGGGACTAGTTCAAGTTTTAAGAACAAATCCAATTGAAGTGACATTTATTCCACTTAAAAATGTTTTAACTGCAAACAAACTATTTAAACCAGATAAATACACCCTGTTTAATAGTCAAGCAAATGACATCTTTGCTGGAAAAAGAAGTATATCAAAGCATGAATATCAAGAATATTATGACTTTCTTGAAAGATATCATTTTGAACAAGAAGCCTTGCTTATGATAATGAAATACTGCGTTGACAACAAAAAAACCGCAGTTGGATATAATTATATTTTAACAGTAGCAAAAAACTGGGCAAATGAAGGAATTACTACAACAAGACAGGTTGAAGAAAGGTTGAAAACTTTTGAAGACAAAAACTCCGATATTAACGAGATTTTTAAAGTTCTTTCAATCAAGCGTTCCCCTTATGTTGAGGAAAGATCATTACTTAATAAGTGGCTAAATGAATATGGCTTTAATTTGGATGTTATCTTACATATTTTTAAAAACAACAAAAAGAAGAGCCACTTCTCTTTTGAAAATGCAGATGTAATAATCACCAAATATTATGAAATGAAACTGTTTTCTATTATTGAAATCGAACAGTTTGAAAAAGATAAAAAAGATCTATACGCTCTTGCAATGGAAATCAATAAGACAATCGGCGTGTACTATGAAAACCTTGAAACTGTTGTTGAAAACTATATTCTCAAATGGCAAAACATGGGATTTGACAAAAATTTATTGCTTGAAATTGCCTACTACTGCTTTAAGTCATCAATAAGAAATCTTGAAGGCATGGATAAAACGGTAACAAAATTTTATAAGCTTGGCATTTTGTCAATCGAGGCATTTAGAGAATACATGAATGATGTCGTTTCGCAAGATCGCAAGGTTAAAAATGTGCTTGAAAAACTCGGGCTTGAACGCGGAGTTAACTACATAGACAGAGAGAATTATAAAACTTGGACTGAAAATTGGCAGATAACTGATGAGCTGCTTGAATATGCAATAAGCCTAGCAAAAGGCAAGGATAATCCAATCAAATATCTCAGCAGAATTTTGTCAGATTGGCATAGCAAAGGAATAGCAACTATTGATGAAGCCAAAAAGACATCCCCTATTCCTGCAAATGACAAATCTCAAAAACTTGATAAAAACTTTACTGGACGAAGCTATTCACCACAAGAAATCAACGCACTGTTTCAATCAATTGATGAAGTAGATGTTTAGGAGTAAAAATGAGAAAAAATGTTTTAGATAATGCATTAAAGATTATTGATGAAAATAGATTTAATGCAGAAAGTGAAGCAAAAAACAACAAATTAAAGGCACTTGAAAATGAGGATTTTAAAAAGCTTTATAATCAATATGTTGATCTAATTATAAAAAATGCACAAGGCGAAAATAACGAAAAAAATATTGAAAATTTAAAAATAAAGCTTGAAAATGTACAAAAAAAGTTAAATTTGGGGTCGATTGAGCCAAATTATTCATGCAAGCTGTGCAACGACACAGGATTTGTAAATGGCAAATATTGCAAATGCCTAACAAAAGAAATAAACAATATTTTAGTTGCCGAAAGCGGCTTTGGGCATCTTGAAGATTTTGCAAAAACGAACTTTAAGTTGAATAGCAATCCTGAGTATATGAAAAAGCTATACAAGCTTATGAAAGATTGGTGTCACTCAAATTTTGAAAAAAATTTGATTTATATCGCCGGGCAAACAGGAGTGGGCAAAACTCACCTGCTCAAATGTATGGCAAAGGAACTTATTGATTTAAATAAAGTGGTTTTTCTCACAACATCTTTTGCAATGAATCAAGACTTCTTAAAAAGTTACTCTTGCAAGGATCTTGATGAAAAGGATTACATTTTACAAAAATACCTTAATGCAGAAATACTTTTCATTGATGACTTGGGCACCGAGTTAAGACAACCTGGAATAACAGTAAATTATCTTTACTTAATCATCAATGAAAGAAAAATGAACAAACGCCCCACAATCATTTCTTCAAACTTAACGCTTGCCGATATTAATGACTATTACGATGAAAGAGTGTTTAGCAGAATTACCGATTTATCATCATCAATTTGTGTTTATATTGAGGGTGATGATTTAAGACTTAAAAAATAAAAAGCGGGAATTATCCTGCTTTTATCTTTTTAAAAACCTTTTGCAAATATAAATATTTCTCTGCTGCTCATTAAAATCGCTTTCATCGCCATGTCCACTATAAAGAGTGTTGAATTTGATTTTTTCAAGTTTCGCAAGCGAATTTAACATTTCTTCTTTGTTTGATGTTTTTAAATCAATCCTGCCCATCCCCCTATCAAATAGCACGTCTCCCGCAAAAAGATTGCCTTCTATCAAATAGCACTGACAACATTTGCAGTGCCCTGGGCAATAAAAACAATCAATTTCAAAATTGCCTAGTTTCAGTTTTGTATCCCCTTCAATAAATATAAATCTAGATAAATCTTGCACAAGTTCGCCGTTTGGGCTATATATAGCCTCCTTATCAAATAGCGTGCCAGTCACATTTTTGTTTGCATAAATTTTGCAGTTAAACTCTTTTGCATATTCAACACAAAACCTACTATGATCATAATGTCCGTGCGTAAGAAGAACACCTACAACTTTATTCTCCCCAACAATATTTTTTATAATATTAAGATCAACTCCACTGTCAATAATTAAATAATCTTCTTCATTTTTGACCACATAAACATTTGCATCTATGTAATCACTAACCATTTTGAATATCTTCAACATCTTTATCCCTATCACTAATTTTGTTTATGTAGTCATATATTTCATTCCATGAAGCAAGCCTTATCATATTTGGGTTGTGGTAATTTCTATTGTATTTCTCGTGAAAGCAAATAACTGGAATGACTTTTGATATTTCTGCTAAATTTTTTACTGAATCGTCAATAAAAATATCTATTTTGTTTTTCAGTATTGTTTTAACTTTGCTTTTAGATCCAACATAAAAAATCTTATCATACACAATACCATGCTCCTTTAACCAGCCCTCAGAGATTTCTCTTTTGGCCTTGCCTTTTTCGGTATCAAGATCACACTCATAACGAGCGGTTACTATAATGATTTTATGTCCTTCATCATGAAATCTTTTTAATATCTCTTCCGCGCCAGGTTTCGAACTAACAAATTTTGTGTATTTAAGATTGTTTGTTTCCCAAAAATCAATATCGTCTTCAATGGTCCACCCAAAATAATCTA
The DNA here is from genome assembly GCA_902796285.1 of uncultured Eubacteriales bacterium. GTDB lineage: Bacteria > Bacillota > Clostridia > Christensenellales > UBA1242 > Caccovivens. The sequence continues at coordinate 5,114 of CADBOH010000089.1, forward strand.
AGGTTGAATGCGCATCTTCGTTTCTCACAATTTTTATATTATTTTTTGCGGCATACTTTTCTCCCTCTTCATAAAAAAATCCAGAAAGGTCGGTAAGCACACCATCAAAGTCAATACCTATAATCATAAATGCTCCTAATTAAATATTTGTTATTTATTAACTTGCAAATATATTATATCATAGTTGTTTGTAAATTGTGTTATGTTTTTTAAATTTAAATTCTATTTTTTTTCAAAACAATTGACTTAAAACTCAATTTGTTGTATTATGTTAAAGTAAGTTTTCATAGGGGTGTAGTTCATCGGTAGAATGAGAGTCTCCAAAACTCCAGAGGAGGGTTCGATTCCTTCCACCCCTGCCAT
>CADBOH010000090.1 GCA_902796285.1 uncultured Eubacteriales bacterium
ATGATGAAGATGAAGAATTTAAAAAATTTATCGAAACATTGAGAGAAAGAAATCGTATGAGATCTGAAGATACAGATGGTGAAGATAAATAAATAAATAAAAAAGATGTCAAAGTTGACATCTTTTTTTTGACTATTTAACAATAAAATTGATTATTCTGCCCGGAACATAAATTTCACGAACGATTGTTTTGTTATTAATTTGAGCTTTTATTTCTTCAATCCCCTTCACAGCATTTAATATCTCTTCTTGAGTGTTTGCAGGATTGATTTTTGCACTTGCAATAATTTTGCTGTTTACTTTCACCGCAATTTCCTCTAAGTTTTGAACGAGCTTTGTCTCGTCATACTTAGGCCAAGTTGCATTTAAGAAGTTTTTGCCATATCCGCACTCCGTCCATAACTCTTCTGTTATATGTGGAGCAAAAGGGTTTAAAAGCGTAAGTAAAATTTTATACTCGGCATTATTAACCCTCTTTGCTTTATACATAGCGTTAACCAAAATCATAAGTTGAGAAATTGCAGTATTAAATTTGATCTTATCAATATCTTCTGTAACCTTTTTAATTGCATAATTTACTTCATATGCAAGTTCATTAGATACTTCGTCGCCAGGAACTAGCATATCCTTTAATCCACAAACACGCCCTACAAATCTGTTGGCACTCTTCGCACCTTCATCCGACCAGTTAACATCAGCAAAGTAATCCCCCATGAAAGCTTCCCAAATTCTTAATGAATCTGCGCCATATTCTTTTATGACATCTCTTGGGTCAACAACATTACCAAGACTCTTTGACATTTTTACACCATTTGCACCCAAAACAATGCCTTGACTAACCCTAGCCTTAAATGGCTCATTAACAGGTGAAAGACCAATATCATAAAGGAATTTATCCCAAAATCTAGCATAAAGAAGATGTCTATTTGTATGCTCATTGCCCCCATTATAAAGGCCGACAGGTAGCCATGCTTTAAGTGCATCATATGAAGCAAACTCTTTGTCGTTGTGTGGATCGCAGTATCTCATGAAATACCAACTTGATCCTGCCCACCCAGGCATTGTGTCTGTTTCTCTTTTTGCATCGCCACCGCAGCATGGGCATTTTACATTTACCCATTCATCAATCAAACTAAGAGGACTTTCTCCATCTTTTGTAGGCTCATAACTTTCTACCTTTGGCAGAAGAACAGGAAGTTCATTTTCAGGAACAGGCACCCATCCGCATTTTGGACAATTTATCATTGGTATTGGTTCTCCCCAATATCTTTGTCTTGAGAACACCCAATCTTGCATCCTAAAATTCTTCTGTTTTTTAGCAACTCCCATTTTTACAAGCTTGTCAGTTATTGCAACCTTTGCTTCTTCCACTGTTAAGCCTGTAAATTCCTGAGAATTTATAAGTTTGCAGCCTTTGCCGAGATAGTCACCCTTTTCAAAGGCTTTTTCACTAACATCGGCACCTTCAATAACCTGAATCATTGGTATATTATGCGCAACGGCATATTCAAAATCTCTTTGATCATGACTTGGCACGGCCATAACAGCACCAGTACCATAACTAACAAGAACAAAATCGCCAATAAAAATTGGAACTTCCTTCCCATTTACAGGATTAATACACGTTAAACCATCAACAAGGCATCCTGTCTTTGTTTTTGCAAGTTCTGCCCTTTCAAATTCACTCTTTTTGCTTGCTTGCTTAATATACGCTTCAACCTCTGGCCAATTTTTAATTTTATCTTTGTTTTCTTGAATGAGTTTATGCTCAGGTGCAAGAACCATAAATGTTATACCATAAATAGTTTCGATGCATGTTGTGTAAATTTCAAACTCACCACCCTGAACAAGTTTAAACTTAACCTGCACGCCCTCGCTCTTACCTATCCAGTGGCGTTGACCAAGTTTAATATGTTCCATGTACTCAGTTTCATCAAGATCATCATTAAGCCTGTCGGCATACTCAGTAATTTTTAAAATCCATTGTGCTTTTGGTTTTTGAACAGTTTCACTGCCACATTGGCAACATTTTCCATCTTCAACCTCTTCATTTGCAAGTACGCCACAATTTGGACACCAGTTAACATTGGCATATCTTTTTTCAGCAAGACCATGCTTATAAAATTGTAAAAATAGCCATTGTGTCCATTTATAATACTCTGGATCGCATGTATTTATTGCCCTAGACCAATCAATGCTAAGACCAACACATTTAAGTTGTTCTTTAAATGTTGCAATATTTCTAGCAACAATTTCTTGTGGGGGTTTTTTCTCTTTGATTGCAGTTCTTTCAGCTTCAAGCCCAAAAGCATCACACCCCATTGGGAACAAAACATTATAGCCTTGAAGACGTTTTTTTCTTGCAACAGCATCCATCGCTGAATAAGAACGAACATGCCCTGTATGAAGTCCCTTTCCACTTGGGTAAGGAAATTCAATCAAAACATAAGCGTTCTCCTTGCCGTTAACATAATTTTTAACTTCAAAGCGTTTTTCATCTTCCCATATTTTTTGCCATTTTTTTTCTATTGCAACGTAATCCATCATTTTCTCCTTAATATAATGTTTGTATAATATCAAAAAACAATAAATTAGTCAAGTAAAGTAAAAAGTTTGGTAAAATTTTATAAAATATAAATAATTATCAAA
>CADBOH010000091.1 GCA_902796285.1 uncultured Eubacteriales bacterium
AAAATTAAAGATTCCCAAAAAGGCACAGATAGAATCATGGTTGAGCTGAGGGGAGAAGAAAAAGCGGCCTATTATCAACTAGGCGAACTAACAAGACAATTTCCGGGCTATAAGTGGGATAAAACTAAAACTATAAAAAGCAATATAATTAGTTGCGGCAACATGATTGAGCGTAAGCGTAGTTTACTTTTTAAAGATATAGGTGATTGTCTTTTTAGATATATGAGAATAAATGAAGAAAAAATCACAAAAAATGCCCAAACTTGTTCAGAGAAATTTTTGAAACAAGTTGAAGCAATCGACGACATTATTAAATATGCTGCGCTCCAAGCAGTAGATATAGATACTAAAGCATTTACGATCGCTGATATTTTGCTTGATGAATCATCAACATCATATAGAGCTAGTCTTCTTAGAGAAATTGAAAAAAGCAAAGGCTTTGACATAAATGAAAGGATCTTTCAAAACAGGGAAAGACTGAACGGGAATTTAAAAGAAAAGATTAGGGCGGAACTTTGTGGATTTATCAAGAAATACCTAGCAAGAAGAGAAATCGAAGATGAATTCATAAATAAATACACCGCACAGCGTGATCTTACTCAGCAGGTTGCTGCATGCGAACTATTAAGGTTAAAAGAAAAAGGCGAAGTTGAGTTTTATGTATTAAGCGAAACTTTCAGGGAGCTTAACAACCATGTTGAAGTTCCTGGGATTCAACCCAAGAAAGGATTTTTAACTATAACAGAAGATGAGAGAGATATTATTTTTGATCATGCTCAACTTGTGACTTTTGAAGAGGGATTAAACCCTGTAATTGCGGCATTATCAAAAGCGTACAGAACAGCGCGCAGCGAAAGGAATCATCCTATGCAAAATGATGTAAATTCACTTGGTGAATTTGGTGATTCAATAATTATGGCACAAGCCGCAGTATCAGGATTAATATTGGTTACATTTAATGGCAAAGATTTCATCTTCTACGATGTAAAGAATAATTGTGCGATTAGAGAGCATATTAAAGAGGTAAATTCAGCAGAGCCTTATCGAATGGTTGCTTCAAAAGCAATTCCATGCTTCCCAAGTGAAATTTTTAGTTGGATGTCAAACAGAATTGATTTGAGTGAGAAAAACGAACTTGCAGAAGATATCATTGTTGAGGAAAAAGAGGATAATACAGATACTATGGTTGCCAAGTTGAAACCTGGCGTGAGCGCCAAATATGATGTTGGTAATGATGTTTTAACAATAGAAGAAAATGAGTAATTAAAAAAAAGATCATAGCAATATGGTCTTTTTTGTTGTTTATCTTTTATTTTTTTATTAAAAAACAAGCAAAAAGTATATTTCATTTTTAAAAATTCTTCTCATGTGATAAAATATATCAAGCGGAGGCAAAATGTTTAAGATAGTTAGCAAAAAATTTTTAAATTCTACTGTTGTTATGATGGATATTTTAGCGCCAGATGTTGCAGATAAGGCGCAGCCAGGCCAATTTATAATTTTAAGAGTAGATGATGAAGGAGAGAGAATTCCGTTAACAATTGCAGGGTATAACCGAGAAAGCGGGCTTGTTAAAATAATTTTTCAAGTTGTTGGTGGGACTACTGAGCAGTTGAAACACAAAAACGAGGGTGAATTTATTCAAGATTTTGTTGGACCACTTGGGATGCCAACCGATTTGAGTGGAATAAAAAGCGCATGTGTGATTGGTGGCGGCGTTGGGTGCGCAATAGCATTTCCTGTTGAAAAAAAGATGTTTGAAATGGGTGTTGATGTTACCAGTATAATTGGTTTTAGAACTAAGGATTTGATTATACTCGAAAACGAGTTTAAAAGGTCTTCCAATCAATTCTGTTTAACCACAGATGATGGTTCTGCTGGTGAAATGGGTAATGTTTGCGTGCCACTTGAAAGATTGCTTGCTAGTGGCAAGAAAATTGATAAAATATTTGCCATAGGGCCTCTTGTTATGATGAAATATGTGGTTCTTACCGCAAAAAAATATGGCGTGCCTTGTGTTGTTTCAATGAATCCAATTATGATTGATGGAACAGGCATGTGTGGCTGTTGTAGACTTATGGTAGACGGACAGATGAGGTTTGCTTGTGTTGATGGGCCAGATTTTGATGGGTACAAAGTCGATTTTGATGAAATGATAAAAAGAAATCGTATTTATAGTGATTTTGAAAGACATGCATACGAAAAAGCCTGCAACCTTTTTAAAAAGGAGGTTAAGTAATGCCAGAATTACCAAATTTAAGAAATGATAAAAACAAAATGCCTGTTCAAGACCCAAATGTGAGGATTCACAATTTTAAAGAGGTCGCACTTGGCTATGAGGAGGCTGCGGCAATTGATGAGGCTAAAAGATGTTTGCATTGTGTACACAAGCCATGTGTAAATGGTTGCCCAGTGAGAGTTCAAATACCTGACTTTATTCAAAAAGTTAAAGAGGGAGACTTTGAGGGGGCTTATAAAATAATAACTCACTCATCAACTCTTCCAGCGGTTTGCGGTAGAGTATGCCCTCAGGAAACTCAATGTGAATCACAATGCGTGAGGGGAATTAAAGGTGAGCCTGTTGGGATTGGCAGGCTTGAAAGATTTGTCGCTGATTGGCATAATCTCAATTCAAATGATGAAATCTCACGCCCCGCTCCAAACGGGCACAAGGTTGCCGTTGTAGGCTCAGGGCCTTCGGGACTTGCATGTGCCGGAGATCTTGCAAAACTTGGTTATAGCGTAACGATATTTGAGGCGCTTCATAAAGCTGGTGGCGTGCTCAGTTATGGCATACCAGAATTTAGACTGCCTAAAAATATCTTGAACCGAGAGATTGAAAATCTAATTAAACTTGGCGTGGAAATAAAAACTAATTATGTTATTGGTAGAACGCTCACAATTACTGACCTTTTTGAAAAGGGGTATGAAGGCGTATTTATTGGATCTGGTGCGGGCTTGCCAAGGTTTATGGGTATTGAAGGCGAAAGCTTAAATGCCGTTTATTCAGCCAACGAGTTTTTAACGCGATGTAATCTTATGGGGGCGTATAAAGATGATAGTGCGACTCCTATTATGAAAGGTGGTAAAGTTGCGGTAGTTGGTGGCGGCAATGTTGCAATGGATGCGGCAAGAACAGCCCTAAGACTTGGTGCAGAAAAGGTTTATATTATTTACAGAAGAAGCGAGGTTGAGCTCCCTGCTAGAAAAGAAGAAATCGAGCATGCAAAAGAAGAAGGGATTGAGTTTAAATTTCTCACCAACCCAATCCAGATATTAGCCTATGACAATAAAGAAGATCCAAAAGATCAAAAAAATGGTTTTGTTATGGGCATCCGCTGCATAAGGATGCAACTCGGTGAGCCAGATGAACGTGGCAGAAGAAGACCTGTTGAAATTGCTGGTAGCGAATTTGATATTGATGTAGATTGCGTAATAATGGCTATTGGCACCTCGCCAAATCCACTTATTAAACTTATGGATGGCTCACTTGAAACAAACAAGTATGGCGGCATTATTGTTGAAGAAACAACAGGCAAAACATCAATTGAAGGGGTGTATGCCGGTGGCGATGCTGTTACTGGTGCGGCAACGGTAATTTCGGCAATGGGTGCTGGCAGAGTTGGGGCACAAGCGATTGATAATTATATTAAAAACAAGTAATTTTATAGCATAAAAAAAGTCGAGGGGTTCTCGACTTTTTTGTTTAAGATAATTAATATTCAATGCCGGCATCAACTGTGTTATC